>JBDTQC010000499.1:0-3034 GCA_039932405.1 Ideonella sp. | reverse complement strand
GACAAGACGCTGTCGATGCCGGCGCTGTTGCTGCCGGCGGTTCAAGTCAATGTTCGCGCCGGACACCTGCCGCCGCCCGAATCGAATGGCACGCGCTACTTGAAGATTCCGCTCAACGCCCTTTGAGGCGACGCCGGCGTCGGCAGCCTTCCTGCCGAATGCGCGGGTTTCCCCGCTTCCGCTTTACATGAGTGTTTACTAATATTAGTGAATGCGTATATGTACGGACGGTGGCAAGGAGCTGACGTGAAATTGGAAGACCAGTCTCTCGGTCGCCTCATCAGGGCACCTGAAAATTTCATTGACGCTGCCGGCGTGCGTCAGGTCTTCGCGGAGGCGCGTCACGGTCGTCGAGACTTCATTCGCGGCGTCCTGGCCGCCGCCAGCGCAGTGACAGCCGCACCGCTTGCAATGGCGGGTGGCGATTCGATCGGTGCCGACGGGGGCGATCCCAACATCCTCGAACTGCCGGCGCACAGCCGGGGACTGGGACGTCCAGTCGTGACCGACGGATATGGCAAACCATCGCAATACGAAGCCAACGTGCAGCGTCGAAGCAGCCCCGGCTTGACGCAGACCACGCAGTCTTCGGTGTCGTTTGCCCCGCTGCAGTCGCTGTTCGGCATCGTCACTCCGAATGGCCTGCACTTCGAGCGACATCATCAGGGGTGGTGGGACATCGACCCGACGAAGCATCGTCTGATGATCAACGGCTCCGACGAGCAGATCGTCAAGACACCACGCGTCTTCACGATGGACGAACTGATGCGGCTGCCTTCGGTGTCGCGCTTTCACTTCATCGAATGCGGTGCCAATACCGGCATGGAGTGGGGCAATGTCGCGGTGCCGACCTGCCAGTACAGCCATGGCATGTTGAGCTGCTGCGAGTTCACCGGCGTGCCGTTGCGCACGCTGTTCGAGTTTTGCGGGGTCGACTACAAACGCGGCCGCTACGTGCTTGCAGAAGGCGCCGACGGCTCGTCGATGACGCGGACGATTCCGATGGAACTGATCGAAAGCGGCGAGGTATTCGTGGCCTACGGGCAGAACGGCGAGATGCTGCGGCCGGAAAACGGCTACCCGCTGCGCCTGGTGGTGCCTGGTGTGCAAGGTGTCAGCTGGGTGAAATACCTGCGCCGGATCGAGGTCGGTGACAAGCCCTATGGCGCCAAGGACGAAGCGGTTCACTACATCGATCTGATGCCCGATGGCCTGCATCGGCAATATACGAGCACGCAGGAATGCAAGAGCGTGGTCACGACGCCGTCGGGTGGACAGGTCTTGCTCGACAAGGGCTTCTACAACATCAGCGGCCTGGCGTGGTCGGGTCGTGGCAAGGTCAAGCGGGTCGATGTGTCGGTCGATGGTGGCCGGAATTGGGCGTCGGCGCGGCTGGAATCGCCGATCCTGTCGAAGTGCCTGACCCGCTTCAACTTCAACTGGGTGTGGGACGGCAGGCCCGCGCTGGTGCAAAGCCGTGCGATCGACGAAACCGGTTATGTGCAGCCGAACACGCGGCAATTGCGCGCCGTGCGCAGCACCCGCTCGGTCTATCACAACAACGCCATCCAGACCTGGTTGGTGCAAGCCAGTGGGGAGGTCAAGAATGTCCAGTTGTCTTGATCGGCTGATCCGACGCGGCCGGACCGTCGGGGCTGTCGCGATGCTGCTCGCCGCGGCGACGGCCCTGCACGCGCAATCCGCCCCTTATGAAGGCATCGGGCGGCCAGCGACAGCCAAGGAGCTCGCCGCCTGGGACATCGATGTACGGCCCGATTTCAAGGGGCTGCCGAAGGGCTCGGGATCGGTGGCCAAAGGCATGGACGTGTGGGAGAGCCGGTGTTCGTCGTGCCACGGCATCTTCGGTGAAAGCAACCAGTATTTCGCACCGCTGGTCGGGGGCACGACCAAGGAAGACATCGCAACCGGCCATGTCGCCCGCTTGAACGACCGCAGCTTTCCCAGCCGCACCACGCTGATGAAGGTGTCGACCGTGTCGACGCTCTGGGATTACGTCAACCGCGCGATGCCCTGGAACGCGCCAAAGTCGTTGAGCGTCGAAGAGGTCTATGCGGTGGTCGCGTATCTGCTGAACATGGGTGGCATCGTCGCTGATGATTTCACGCTCTCCGATGGCAACATTGCGCAAGTGCAGCAACGCATGCCCAACCGCAACGGCATGACCACCGCGCATGCGCTGTGGCCGGGTGCGGCATTCGGCAACCAGAAGCCCGACGTGTTGGCAACTGCCTGCATGAAGAACTGCGGACCGGAGCCGATGGTGGCTTCGACCTTGCCAGACTTTGCGCGCAATTCGCACGGCAACCTGGCCGATCAGAATCGGGCAGTCGGCGCCCAGCACGGTGCCGACACACTGGTTGCGGAGTCCATGGCGCCTGTCGGCAGCGCCGAACAACGGGCTCGGCTCGCGGCAGCGACAAATACTGCAGCGCCGACACCGCCCGCCTTGCCGGCAGGCAATGACGCCGGGATCTCCGGCGCCGTCGCACTGACCACCAAGAACGGCTGTGTGGCGTGCCATGGGATCGAGAACAAGATCATCGGTCCGTCGTTCCGCGATGTGGCTGACAAGTACGCCAAGCGCACCGATGCGGTGGCCTATCTGGCTGGCAAAATGAAGGCAGGCAGTTCGGGCGTCTGGGGCGCCATTCAGATGCCGGCACAAGCCCTGAGCGATGCCGAAGCCAGGACGATTGCACAATGGCTGGCCAACGGAGCGAAGAAGTGACGATGGCCGCGATTCTGCAAGTCCTGGTCAACGCCCTAGGGTAGAACCCCATCGTCGATCAAGGTCGATTAACTAGCATAGACAAACCAAGGAGTCTCTTTATGCACACTCGTCGAGACATGCTCTCTCGTTCAGCCCAGGTCGCCGCGATGCTGGCCTCGGTCGGACTGTTGCCCGGGCTGGCGCACGCTCAGGCAGCCGCATTCAACAGCGCCGCCTTCGACGCGAAGAACATCGCTGACTTGATGAAGGCGCTGGGCAGCAGCGCGCCCACCGAGAGCAAGG
>JBDTQC010000498.1:0-3035 GCA_039932405.1 Ideonella sp. | reverse complement strand
GCCGCCAACTGATGTATTCGACCGTGCCTTCAATCGCCTTGTCCGGTGAGCGGATCCATTCGCCGACGACAAACGGCCGATCCAGATAGATCGTCAACCCGCCGAAAAAATTGGCCAGCAGATCCTTGGCTGCAAAACCGACGGCGATGCCGCCCACGCCACCGAGTGCCAGCAGCCCGGTGATCTGGAAGCCCAGCGTCTGCGCCGCCACCAGCAACGCGACGATCAGCGTGACCAGGCGCGCCAGTTTGCCCAGTGCATCGATGGTGGTGTGATCGACCGCCTCGCCGCGAGCGGCGCGCCCGGCCACGATGCTGCGGCAGACCTTGCCGATGAATCGCATCAGAAACCAGCTGACACAGATCACCAGGAGGACGTCCCGGATCGCCAGCACTTCGGTGAGAAACGGCTCTTCGGTCTGGCGCTGCAGTACGCGCGCCATGTAGCCCGCGCCGATCACCCACATCGCGCTCAACAGCGGCTTGGTGGCCGTCTGCACCACCGCATCGTCCCAGACCGTGGTGGTTCGGCTCGTCACGTCGGCAGCGCGGCGCAGCAGCATGCGCGCAATCTGGTTGAGGACAATCGTCACCAGCGCGATCGCGAGCAGTGTCGCCACCCACAGTTCGATGCCGATGTGCTGGCTGATGTAGCTGCTGAGTCGGTTCATGCGTAACTGTAGAGGCAAGCAACATCCGGCTCGACCCGCTGGCGCGCATCGGCTGATATTCTCGGGCGCATGAACGATCAACCGAGCTCGAACAACGGCGCCGAAAGTCTGGTGCGCACCCTCGTCGCCAATGGTGTGGAGGTCTGCTTCACCAACCCCGGCACGTCGGAGATGCATTTCGTCGCGGCGCTCGATCGCATCGATGGCATGCGCTGCGTGCTCGGGCTGTTCGAGGGCGTCGTCACCGGCGCCGCCGATGGCTACTACCGCATGACCGACCGGCCGGCGTCAACCCTGTTGCACCTCGGGCCCGGGCTCGGCAACGGGCTGGCCAATCTGCACAATGCCAAGAAAGCGGGCTCGGGCATCGTCAACATCGTTGGCGAACACGCCAGTCACCACCTGCAATTCAACGCACCGCTGACCAGCGACATCGAGGCCATTGCAAAGCCGATGTCGAACTGGGTGCGAACGTCGCGCAGCTCGAAGGAGGTTGCCCGCGATGGCGCCGCCGCGATCACCGAGGCACGCCAGCCGCCTGGCCGAATCGCCACGCTGATCCTGCCGGCCGATACCGCCTGGGGTGCTGGTGGCGACGTCGCGCAGGCGGCCGCGCCTGCCGCCCGCCGCAGCGCCGACGACGCCTCGATCGAGGCGGCCGCTCTGGCGCTGACCAACGGCCGCCAGGCAGCGCTGCTGCTCGGCGATCGGGCGGTTCGCGAAGAAGCGCTGCAACTGGCCGGACGCATCGCCGCCAGAACCGGCTGCCGGCTGTTGTCCGAATATGCCTTGCCGCGCCTGCAACGCGGTGCCGGTCGGGTGCAGACGCAGCGGGTGCCGTATCCGGTCGACGCATCTCTGGCGCTGCTGAAGGACGTGGGCGAGTTGGTACTGGTCGGCGCCAAGGTGCCGGTGGCCTTCTTCGCCTATCCCGGAAAGCCCGGCATCCTGATACCCGACGCCTGCCGTGTCAGCACACTCGCCGAACTGGCCGATGACCAGCTGGCCGCGCTGCGTGCATTGGCTGAGCGGCTCGGTGCGTCGTCGCTGGCTGCGGCCCACGTTACGGCGGCGCAGCGGCCGGCGCTGCCCAGCGGGGCCATCACGCCCGAGGGAATTGGCGCGGTGCTGGGCGCCCTGATGCCCGAAAATGCCATCGTCGTCGACGAAGCGGTGACTACCGGCCGCGGCTTTGCCAGGCCGACCATCGGTGCACCGCCGCACGACTGGCTCAGCATCGTCGGCGGGTCGATCGGCTTCGGCCTGCCGGCCGCCACCGGCGCAGCAATCGGCGCGCCGGGCCGCACCGTGATCGCGCTGGAAGGCGATGGCAGCGCGATGTACACCTTGCAGGCGCTGTGGACGATGGCGCGTGAAAGCCTCGACGTCAAGGTGCTGGTATTCGCCAACCGGCGTTACCAGATCCTGCAAGGCGAACTGGCCAACGTCGGCGCCGGAACGCCCGGGCGCAGGGCCAGCGACATGCTGAGCCTGGATCGCCCCGACCTGGACTGGGTTTCACTGGCGCGCGGCCATGGTCTGGCTGCGACCCGCGTCGACGACCTCGACAGCCTGGCGAAGGCATTCGCTCGCGCATTGGCAACGCCAGGTCCGTGTCTGATCGAAGTGGTTTGCTGACCTAGTCAGCGTAGCTACGGAGCCGTCACGCAGCGCACCCGGCGGTGCGGCTCTCAGGTCTTTTCGCCGAATCGTTCGAGCATCTTCTGACGCAGCTTCAGTGCTTCGACTTCGCGTGAGCGCGGCTGCGTTTTGGTCACCATTGAGGCGATCAACTCGCGGGCAGCTTCAGCCACTTGTTCAACCGCGCGATCGAATGCGACTGCGTTGGCTTTGGACGGCACACTGAAGCCACTCAGCTTGCGAACGAACTGCAACGAGGCGTCGCGGATTTCGATTTCGCTGGCTGGCGGTTCGAAGTTGAACAAGGTCCGGATATTTCTGCACATTCGATTGCTCCCGCTGTTCGCCCTCGGCTCCAAAGGCAGCCACGGAGCCGGCCACGATCGGACCGGTTCAGACAGTGCGCCGCAAGGCCTCGAAAAACAATTCACCTTGCAGACGCTCACCCTGGATCTGCTGACCGACGCGTCGGGCCAGGTCGTGCGCAACCGGTGCCAACGGCCGGCCGCTCGACATGGCCAGCAACTGTGCGGTGCAGGCGCGCTCGAGGTAATACAAATCGTCGTAGGCGTGATCGATGCGTTCGCCACACACCACCACGCCGTGATTGCCCAGAAACGCAACGTCCGCGCCCTTCATGGCGCGCGCGATGCGCTCGCCTTCAGCGCCGTCCAGCGCCAGGCCGTTGTAGTGATCGTCGATCGCGACGCGCCCGAAAAAACGC
>JBDTQC010000497.1:0-3046 GCA_039932405.1 Ideonella sp. | reverse complement strand
TGGCCGGCCTGCTCGGCAACATCGGTAGCAAGAGCGAAGATGACGAGTGGTACCTCGGCGCGCGAGGCATCCGCTTCTATCGTCATCCAGGCGTCAATCTGTCGAAAAAGCCGGGGCGCTGGATCGTGGCTGGAGAGCTGGTCGAGACCACCCGTTTGTATGGCCGCGACCTGGCCAACATCGATCCGGCCTGGCTGCCGGGCGTCGCCGGCCATCTGATCAAGACGCAACTGCTCGACCCGCACTGGGAAAAGAAGGCCGCCGAGGTGATCGCGCTGCAGCGCGCCACGCTGTATGGCATCGTGATCTACAGCAACCGCCGCGTCAATTTCGGGCTGATCGACGCGGCCGCAGCGCGCGAGATCTTCATTCGGGAAGCCTTGGTCGGCAATGAATGGGAAACCAGGCTGCCATTCCTGGCCGCGAATCGCAAACTGATTGCGCAGGTCGAAGATCTTGAACACAAGTCACGCCGCCAGGACGTGCTGGTCGACGACGAGTTGATCCATGCGTTCTACGACGCGCAATTGCCAGCCGATGTGTGTAGCGGCGCCGGTTTCGAGCGTTGGTATCGCCAGGAGTTGAAGCGTCAGCCACGCCTGCTGATGTTGACGCGTGAGGAATTGATGCGCCACGAGGCCGCCGGCATCACGACCGCGGCATTTCCCAAGGTGTTGCGCCTCGGCGGGGTCGATTGCAGCGCCAGCTATCTGCATGACCCGGGCGACCCGCGCGACGGCGTGAGCGTGACAGTGCCCATCTATGCGTTGAATCAGGTCAGCGACGAACGCTGCGAGTGGCTGGTGCCAGGGCTGCTGAAAGACAAGGTGCTGGCCTTGATCAAGAGCCTGCACCAGCGTCCGCGGTCGCGGTTGGTGCCGCTGCCCGAATACGCCGAGTCGTTTGCCGAGGCGGCCCGCGCGGATGGGCAATTTGGTGGCGGCAGTCTGCTCGATGCACTGTTGAAGGATGTGCGCGCGCGCACCCAGCTCGATGTCAAACGCGCCGACTTCAAGCTCGAAGCGGTGCCGCCGCACCTGTTCATGAATTTCCGCGTCGTCGACGAACATGGTCGGCAACTCGGCAGCGGCCGCAACCTGGCCGCATTGAAGGCGCAGTGGGGCGGCGAGGCACGCTCGGCGTTCCAGGCCTTGGCGAAGCTGAAAACCGCAGCTTCCACGGCTACCTCCACCGAACGATCGGCGAGTGTCGCTGCGGTATCGCCAAGAGGGAATGGAAACCGCACGGCGGGCGATCCTGACGTGCCTTCGGCCGCTTCGGCTGCAGCGCCGCTTTCGCCTGCCGAACGCTACACCGAGTGGAGCTTCGGCGAGTTGCCTGAACTGATGGAAGTCAAGCGCGGCAACCAGAGCATGGTGGGTTTCCCGGCGCTGATCGACCACGGTGCGCACGTCGAGATCGAGGTCTTCGACGAGCCCGATGTGGCGGCCAGAAAGCATCGTGCGGGTCTGCGTCGGCTGGTTGCCTTGCAGTTGCGTGATGCGCTCAAATACCTGGAGAAGAACATACCCGATCTGGTCGGGCTTTCGGTGTTGTTCATGCCATTGGGAACGGCCGATGAATTGCGCGCCCAGATCATCGGTCTGGCACTCGAGCGGGCATTTCTGGCTGACCCGCTGCCCACCGATGCGGCGGCGTTCACTCGGCGCATCGAGGAGGGCCGCAGCCGCCTCAATCTGATTGCCAATGAAGTCGCACGGATCGCCTCCCAGGTATTGATCGAGCATGCATCGGCCACCCGCAAGCTGCGCGATTCGCGGGCGCCAAAAGAAGTTGCCGACGATGTGGCTGGTCAGCTGGCGAGGCTGGTCGACAAGCGCTTTCTGACTGCAACTCCGTGGGCCCAGCTGGCGCACCTGCCGCGTTATCTGAAGGCGATCACGATGCGTCTGGACAAGCTGCGTACCGACGCGCCGCGCGATCTGCAGCGGCTGGCCGAAATGCGGCCACTCGAGCAACGCTGGCTGCGCATGGTGGCCGATCGAAAGGGTGCAGTCGACGCCAGGCTGTCCGAATACCGCTGGCTGCTCGAAGAATTGCGCGTCAGCCTGTTCGCTCAGGAACTGCGGACGCCTCAGCCGGTCAGCGTCAAGCGGCTCGACAAGGTCTGGAGCCAGTTGCTGCACTGAGCGGCTTGCGAGGAGTGCAGGCCGCATTCGGCTACATTGCGGCTTTACGCAGGCCCGTTTCCGGGTGTGCGGACACATCGTTCACAACCAACGGAGCAAGCATGGGCATCATCGGCATGATCGTGATCGGCTTCATCGTCGGTCTGGTGGCACGAGCCATCCTTCCTGGCACGCAGGCGCTCGGTTTCATATTGACGACCGTGCTCGGCATCATCGGCTCGTTCGTGGCCGGCTACGTCGGGCAGTTGATGGGCCTTTATCAGGCGGGCGAGGGCGCCGGTTTCCTCGGGTCCGTCATCGGCGCGATGATCCTGCTGTTCGTCGTCGGCAAGATCAAGGGCGACGGGAATCCGAAGGGGTGAACAAGGCCGCCGCAACCGACGCCGACTGGGTCGTGGTACCCGGCACTGATTCGGAGATCGAATCGATTGCCCGGTATTGCCGGCGTCTCGTGACCCGTCGCGCACTGTTCGGCGCTGGCGTGGCCGTGCTGCCGATCCCCGGCCTCGACTGGCTGACCGATGTCGGCATCCTCGTCAAGCTGATTCCCCAGATCAACGCTGCTTTCGGCCTAAGCCCCGAGCAGATCGAGCGCCTGGCGCCGGAGCGCCAGGTTGCAGTTTTCAAGGCCGTGTCAGCGGGCGGCAGCATGCTGATCGGCAAGCTGGTCAGCCGCGAGTTGATCCTGCGGTTGCTGAAGATGATCGGCGTGCGATTGACGGTGCAGCAGGCTTCCAAATATGTCCCGCTGGCCGGGCAAGCGATCTCGGCGGCACTGACTTTTTCGGCGCTGAAGCTGGTCTGTGATCAACACATCCGTCAATGCATGGCGGTCTCCAGGCAGTTGCTGCTCGAGGCGCCGTCTAAATAGGCCGTCGGAGTCGCTGCTGCGGGTT
>JBDTQC010000496.1:0-3054 GCA_039932405.1 Ideonella sp. | reverse complement strand
AAGATCATGAAGGTCAGGTTCGAGGCGAGCGCCGTGTCGATCGGAAGACCGAACCAGTAGGGCAGGGCGTCGAGCACGATCGGCAGCACGACGATGAAGGCTGCGCCGAACATGCTGCCCATGATCGAGCCCAGGCCGCCGATGATGACCATGAACAACAGGTCGAAGGAGCGGTTGATGTTGAAGGCGGCCGGCTCCCAGGTGCTCAGGTGCACGAAGCCCCAAAGCGCACCGGCGACGCCGACGATGAAGCTGCTGACGGCAAAAGCGGTCAGCTTGGCATAGACCGGGCGGATGCCGATCACCGCTGCCGCCACATCCATGTCGCGGATGGCCATCCATTCGCGGCCGATGTGGCTGCGAACCAGATTTTTCGCCAGGGTTGCGAAAACAATCAGGAAGCCCAGGCACAGCAGGTATTTGCGCGCCGGCGTATCGACCATCCAGCCAAACACATCGAGCCCGGCGATCGAGACCGAACCGGACGGTGAATCGTTGGTGAACCAGCTGATGCGCAGAAATGCCCAGTCGACGAAAAACTGCGCCGCCAGCGTCGCCACTGCAAGGTAGAGGCCCTTGATGCGCAGCGAAGGCACGCCGAACAACACGCCGACCACGGTTGCACAAGCGCCACCGAGCAACAATGAAAAGAGCAGCGGCATGCCGGGGATGCGTACCGCGAAGTTGTAGGCTGCATAGGCACCGACCGCCATGAAGGCCCCGGTGCCGAGCGAAATCTGCCCGCAATAACCGACCAGGATGTTCAGCCCCAGCGCGGCCAGCGACAAGATCAGGAACGGAATCAGGATTGCCCGAATCATGTATTCGGACGCCGCGAACGGAACGACGATGACCGCGAAGGCAAGCAGCAGGCCGATCAGAATCCTGTCCTGACGGATCGGGAAAATCTGCTGGTCAGCTCGGTAGCTGGTCTTGAACTGGCCGTTTTCTCGATAGATCATGTGTCAGCCCCTCGCATCACGGTCGCGCGCTCGGGCTTGCAGCGCTGTGGAGCCAGAGCGCCGAGCGCGTTTCGGCTAGGCACTTTCTCAAACGCGATCAATGATCTTCTCCCCGAACAATCCCTGCGGGCGCACCAGCAGGAACAACAGCGCCATCACATAGGCGAACCAGATCTCGATGCCGCCGCCGAACAGCGGCCCGATGTAGATCTCGGAGAGTTTTTCGCCGACGCCGATCAGCAGGCCGCCGACGATCGCGCCCGGGATCGAGGTCAGGCCGCCGAGAATGACCACCGGCAACGCCTTCAGGGCGACCAGCGACAGCGAGAACTGCACACCGAGCTTGGAACCCCAGATCATCCCGGCGACCAGCGCGACGAAGCCGGCCACGCTCCAGACGATGACCCAGATCCGCGACAGCGGAATGCCGATCGACTGTGCTGCCTGATGATCGTCGGCAACCGCGCGCAAGGCGCGGCCGGTCTTGGTCTTCTGGAAGAACAGCGTCAGCACGGCAACCATCGACGCCGCGATCAGCGCCGCGTAGAGGTCTTCCTTGCTGATCAGGATGCCGCCGGGGAAGGTGTTCTCGAACAGGAAGGTCGGCTCCTTCGGGAGGCCGATATCAATCGTGTAGATGTCATTGCCGAACAGCGACTGGCCGAGGCCGTCGAGGAAAAAGGTGATGCCCAGCGTTGCCATCAGCAAGGTGATGCCTTCCTGGTTGACGAGTTTGCTGAGTACCAGTCTTTCGACCAGCCAGGCAACGATGATCATCACGATCATCGCAGCGGCAAAGCCGAGCAGGTTGGCGAGAATCTTGTTTTCGAATCCGAACCACAGCGGAAACCATTCAGCGAAACGCGCCATCGCCAGCGCGGCGAACAACACCATCGCGCCTTGCGCAAAATTGAACACACCGCTGGCCTTGAAGATCAACACGAAGCCCAGCGCGATCAGCGAATACAACATGCCCGACATCAGGCCGCCGAACAAGGTTTCGAGAAAAAAGCCCATGTCAATGCCCGTTCCGGTTGGTCGAAGGGGTTGCCACGTCTTGCGTCAATGGCGTGTTTGCGCCCGCTGCAACGGTCGTCAATGGGTTGTCCCCAGGTAGGCGCTGATCACGTCTTGGTTGCTGCGCACCTCGTCGGGCGTGCCGTCGCCGATCTTCTTGCCGTAGTCGAGCACGACGACGCGGTCGGAGATGTCCATCACCACGCCCATGTCGTGCTCGATCAGCACGATCGTCGTGCCGTACTGCTCGTTGACGTCGAGCACGAACCTGCACATGTCCTGCTTCTCCTCGACGTTCATGCCGGCCATCGGCTCGTCGAGCAGCAGCACCTGGGGTTCCATGGCCAGCGCGCGCCCCAGATCGACGCGTTTTTGCAGGCCGTACGGCAGACGCCCGACCGGCGTCTTGCGATACGCCTGGATCTCGAGGAAATCGATGATCTGTTCGACGAATTCGCGGTGCGCACTTTCCTCGCGTGCGGCCGGTCCGACATGCAGTGCTTGCAGGAAGATGTTGGTTTTCATCTTCATGTTGCGCCCGGTCATGATGTTGTCGATCACGTTCATGCCCTTGAAAAGGGCCAGATTCTGAAACGTGCGGGCGACCCCCATCTCGGCCACCTGGCGGCTGTTCATGTGGCCGAAGGTCTTGCCTCGAAAGGTGATGCTTCCTTCTTGCGGCGCATAGACGCCGTTGATGCAATTCAGCATCGAGCTCTTGCCAGCGCCGTTCGGACCGATGATGGCGCGGATCTCGTGCTCGCGGACATTGAAGCTGATATCGGTCAGCGCCTTTACGCCGCCGAAGCGCAGGCTGATGTTCTTGACTTCGAGGATCACCTCGCCGAATTTGCGTTGAGTGCTCACGGCTGCACACTCGCGCTGCTGGCGGATGCGCTCATGCCGCCTTCCTGTCGATCGGAGCGAAGGTTTTCACGTCCTGGATCTTCAAGGTTGCCGAGACACTGCCGCTGCGGCCGTCCTCGAACTTGACTGCGGTTTCGATGAACTGCTCGGTCTTGCCCCCGTACATCGCATCCACCAGTTCCTGGTAGCGCTCACCGATGAAGCCTCG
>JBDTQC010000495.1:0-3066 GCA_039932405.1 Ideonella sp. | reverse complement strand
CGCGGTCCGGCGCTTCTGCGTGGTCCTTGGGCAGGGATGCGGCGACACAAGCGTGGGTGCTGAGTCGTTCGGTCGATCTGGGCATCACCTTCAAGCCGACGGCGCTGCGACTGCCAGCGAGCGCTTTGGTCGTGGGTGTCGAGTTCGCGGACGACCTGCATGGCTGGGTGATGACGAGCATCCCGAACCCGAACCCAAACCTGGTGTATCCCGAACGAGAGACGTTCTGGCGAACCAGCGATGGGGGCGCCACCTGGGTGGATCTCGGCGGCACTGGCCTGGCGCGTGGGCCGCTGTTCGAACAACCACCCGCCATCGAATTCTTCAACGATTCGATCGGCATTGCCAGCAACTCCGTGTGCGGCATGCTGAAGGTCTTCCGGTTCTACCGCACACTCGACGGCGCAAGCAGCTGGCAATTGATCGATGGCCCACCCGATCGGCAGTTTCAGGATCTGACCGCTGTCTCCTCATCGGCCGCATGGACCAGCGGGCAATCCCGATGTGGAATTCCTCCGCCCAATCGACCGCCGCAGCGAGGCGTTTTCCTGACGCGTGACCTCGGGACCAGTTGGCAATACCTCGAGGTGGCTGACGAACCGATCGACAGTTCCGTGCGCGCGGTTCTGATCGCCGACGACCAGTCGATTCAAATGAGGTATGCCCGACAGACCTACCGTTCCGCCGACGGCGGCCAGACCTGGACCAAGGTCTGGCCCGCAGCAACGACTCAGTTCGAATCGGCCTCCGGCAGATATGCAGTGGCGTTCGCAACGCCGCTGGTGGGAATGGCGGTGTCGGCATCGGGCCGCCTGCTGCGCAGCACCGATGGCGGGCGGACCTGGCAAGTTCAGGCAGCAGAAAAGGCCGCCGATCTGACGCCGCAGACGCCATCGGCCGCCGATCAACGCGGTCGAATCCAGATGATTGATGCCGATCACGCCTGGGTTGCGGGACGCAACAGCATCCAGCTGTTCAGCAATGGCGCTGCGAACTGGATTGAGACGCTGACGGCCTTCGACAACTCGACACCGCGTGACCTTTTCTTTGCCAGCGCCGAAGGCGGATGGGCGATCAAGTCGAGCGGATACGACGCGTCGACCAATCCGGCCCGCATCTGGTCTACCGCTGACGCCGGCCGGTCGTGGCAAGAGCAGGCGCGTCTGGACTTCGCGCCGAACGGGCTGCACTTTGCCGACCGTATGCTGGGTCTCGTGGTCGGCGCGGGTGGTGCCATTCTGCGAACCGCTGACAGCGGGGTCAGCTGGTCAAGACAAGTCTCGGGCACGTCGCAAGACCTTTACCGGGTGCGCTTTGTCGATGCCACCAGCGCTTGGGCGGTTGGCGCACCGGGAGCAGGCCTGCGCGTCAGCCGCGATGCTGGCCTGAGCTGGCAGCCCGTCATGCTCGGCTCGCCGCATGCCTGGAACGGCCTGCATTTCGTCGATCCGATGCGCGGCTGGATCGTCGGCGATTTCGGCAGCATCGCATCGACCCGCGATGGCGGAGCTACCTGGCAGCCGCAGGATTCCGGCACCGACGAACACTTGTTCGACGTTTTCGGCATCGATGCGGAGACAGTCTGGACCGTTGGCGAACGCGGCGTTATCCGGGCCAGCGCGACCGGGGGTGATTGAGCCACGGATGAAGGCACGCGACGAACGCGGGACTTTGCGCACACAAGGTCCCCCGAGGTTCCTCCCAGCCATCCGTTCTCGGCCAATGCACGCTAAACCGCGAGGTTGCGCGAGGCAAGATGGCTTCGGAACGTTCTCGACAAGCAGCGCCTCACATCGGTCCCTGTCAGCCGACGTTTCGAACTCGTCGCCGATACGGTTCGATTGGCCGGCAAGCCAATCGCCCAATCGCCCAGGAGTTGCTAAACGCTGATAGGACCCCGGCGGGTGCGTGCCGGTTTGGCCTCGGGCACTGTCACGGGCAACGTCGCCGCTGATCCAGATTGCAGAACCCGTCGGGACACCGTCCAGCCGTTTCGGTGGTGTTGGCGAAGAATTTCGCGCAGCAAGGAGCCGGCCCGCTGGCGCAAAGCATCGAGAATGCCGCCGTGCTCGTGCACGGCGCGGTTCCAGCGCTCGCCCTGCTGGTTACCGGCATAGCGGTAGCGACGGATGCGAGCGCACTCGGCGGCATAGACGCGCGACAGGACCGGGTTGCGAGCCGCATCGACGATCAGCTGATGGATCGACTGATTGATGTGGAAATAGGCCATCAGGTCGCCATCGCGATGAGCCTGCGCCATCCGCTGGTGGAGCTGTTCGACTTCAGCAATCTCGGCATCGGTGATGCATTCACATGCCGGCTCTGCGGCCATGGCTTCCAACCCGATCAGCAGTTCGATCGACGCGGCGACCTCGTCGATCGACAGCGCCGCAACCACCGCACCGCGATTTGGTTCGATCCTCACCAATCCCTCAGCCTCGAGAATTTTGAAGGCCTCACGCAGCGGCGTGCGCGACATGCCTTCGAGGTGTTCAGCAATGAAGCGTTCCGAGATTCGCTGCCCTGGGGACAAGGCGCCCGAAACGATCAATTCGCGCAGTCGTCGTGCTGCGACGACCGTGCGCGTGCCGCGGTCTTCCGCAAGGGTGAGATTCATGGATCTATTGTGACTGCATGCAATCCCGCATTTATTACTTCGAAAATCGGGTAAACCCGAAGCAATTAGCAAAGTATTGCATGCAAGAATTGCTCGAACGGATATTTCAGCGCGCCCAACTCCCATTGAAGACTGGGGCGTGACGCTAGACATGCGCGGTGTTGCATGCAATCCGATCTGCGACCGTACTCGTACTCCATGAACCATCATTCGCACTACGCCCGCACCGAGCGGCCAGTCGAGACCTGTGTTGTCGGCAGCGGTGGCTTCGGCCGCAGCTTTCTCGCACAGGCGCTGCGCATCCCGTTAATCAATGCCCGCGTTGCCGTCGACAGGACCTCGGCGATCGCAGCCGATGCGCTGCGCTCGATCGGTCTGGCCGAGCGCGATTTCGCCGAGTGCAACGCCATCGCGCTCGCGCGCGACGCCTGGGATCGCGGTCTACATGT
>JBDTQC010000494.1:0-3067 GCA_039932405.1 Ideonella sp. | reverse complement strand
AGAACTCCATCATCGTGAATTCCGGGTTGTGCCGGACGCTGATGCCTTCGTTGCGAAAATTGCGGTTGATCTCGAACACGCGCTCGAATCCGCCAACCACCAGCCGCTTCAGATACAGCTCCGGCGCAATGCGAAGAAACATCTGCTGATCGAGCGCGTTGTGGTGGGTTGAAAACGGTTTGGCGTTGGCGCCGCCCGGAATCGGGTGCAGCATCGGCGTCTCGACCTCGAGAAAGCCATGTTCGACCATGAACTGTCGGATCGACGAGACGGCCTTGCTGCGTGCGATGAAACGCGCCCGCGCTTCCTCGTCGGTGATCAGATCGACATAGCGCTGCCGGTACTTCTGTTCCTGATCGGCCATCCCGTGAAACTTGTCCGGCAGCGGACGCAGACTCTTCGTCAACAGCCGCAATTCGCCGACGCGCACCGACAACTCGCCGGTCTTGGTCTTGAACAGGGTTCCGCTGGCGCCGATGATGTCGCCGAGATCGAGGTGCTTGAAGCGCTCGTAGTTCGACTCGCCGAGTGCGTCCCGTGTGATGAACAACTGGATCCGGCCGCTGCCGTCCTGCAAGGTGCAGAAGCTCGCCTTGCCCATCACACGCTTCAGCATCATTCGGCCGGCCAGGCTGACCGCAATGGCCTGCGGCTCCAGTTCAACGTTGTCTAGCGAGCCATGGCGCTGCAGTAGATCAAGCGCGTGATGCGTCGGCTTGAAATCGTTGGGGAAGGCGACACCCTGCGCGCGAATCGCCTTCAGTTTTTCGCGACGCTCGGCGATGAGTTGGTTGTCGTCTTGGGCAGGGATTTCCATGAGATCGGGATGCGTCGGGCCGCTGGGCAGGGGTGTGATTGTAGGTGGGGCGGGTGAAAACCGCGGCACAAGCCGCTTCGGTCAACCGCCAGCCATCAGCCCTGTCGTGATTTTTCGCAGGAGCGGCTGCAGCCGCGTTTTTCTTTGAAAGCGAAACTCAAGTCAGCGCCGCACCACCAGCCACTTCGGTGCCTTGAACCGCACGATGCGCCAGTACAGGAGCACGTAGGAAATCATGAACACCACACAGAATCCGCCCAGAGCCAGCGTGTTGTTCCAGTACAGCACGGCAGGGATCACCGACAACATGCACAACACCCAGAGATAGGGTGAGGTCATTGAATTGCGCGTTGTCCTCTGACGAACGGTGCCATTCAGTGTCCAGCGCATGAGTCGCTTGTAGATCAACATGTGCAAATGGATGCCATCGGGGATGCCGGGCGACATGCCTCGTAGGAATTTCTTGCGGTAGATCGAGAACACAGTCTCGAACATCGGATACGCACACAGCAGAACCGGGAACAAGCCCGATACCGATGGATTGCGTGCGAGCAACAGCACACTCAACTCGGCGAACAGGAAGCCCAGCAAATACGCGCCCCCATCACCGAGAAAGATCAGTCCAGCCGGGAAATTCCAGAAAAAGAAGCCGAGCACGGCACCGATCGTCAGCAGGGCCGCCGTCCCGACGAAGGTGTCGCCAACCTGGAAGGACACGTAGGCCAGCGCGGCCAGCATCATCATCACGCACATCGATGCGAGGCCGTTGAAGCCGTCGATGATATTGACGGCGTTGGCGATGCCGACCACGGTGAAGACGGTTGCCAGCATGGCGATCGGCCCGAAGGTCAGCAGGAAATCGATGCCCGGAAGATCGACGCGGTGGATCACCCCGTCGAGCAGCCAAATGCCCAGCGCAGCGGAAACGGCCGTGAAAACCAGGCGCCTGGCCGGTGACACGCGTTTAGTCAGATCCTCGGCCAGGCCACCGGCAAAGGCGGGCAGTGCGCAGATCATCAGCCACCACAGCGGGGTCGGCTCGGTGGAGCGGCCGATCTGGACCAATCCCACGCCGGCGAGGATTGCAAGCAACAACGCCACCCCTCCGATCCTCGGCACCGGATGGCTGTGGAATTTCTGCGGGCCGCTGAGATCGGTGTCAGCGGCGAAACGGCCGGCCGTCTTGATCACCAATGCGGTGCCGATCAGAGAGACGAGGAAGCTGAAGAAAAAACCGTTCATTCGGCGCAGCAAATGGTGCAGTGCAAGGACCGTTCGACGGTCAAAGGGCGAAAAGGATGGCCGCGTCGATCACCGAGGGAGCTGCTTCTTCAACAGCTCTTCTATCTCCTTCTTTACTTGCGGGTCGGTCACCGGTTTCCCGGGTTGAGCGGGCTGCTTGACTGCGTTCGGATTGGCTGCCGACGGCGGTGTCGTCGCCGGGGCGACTACGCCAGGCTTGACTGCCGAATCGGTCGTGGGCGTCGGCGCTGGCGGCGGCCGGCTGACGATTACTCCCTGATCGAGCGCCGTCTTCGGGCCGTTGTCTGCGCCTGCAGCCGCAGCTGCAGCGGCCGCTGCAGGCGAAATGGTCGGTACCGCCGCAGCCGGCGAGTTGCCGGCCGGCTTCGCCGAGGGACTCTGGCGTGGCGCCGAAGGTTCCGGCAGCAGTGGCGACTGCTCCGGATTCGCTGCGTCGGAACTTCGTGGCTGCGGAACCGGGTTGGGAAATGGCGTCACAGCAGGATTGCCCATGACGGGGGGAAATGGCGTACCGAGCGTCCCCGGTGTGGCACCCTGCAGAGGCAAGACTCGGGCCGGACGGATATCGCGCGCCCAATCGCCAAAGGTCTTGAGGATCGCGTCGGTGATCGCCTCTGATTCGAAGTCGTCGCTGATCACGTAAGGCGTGATCATGATCAGCAGTTCGGTCTGGTCATTGCTGTCGCTTTGCGTTCTGAACAAGGCACCAAGCCCGGGAATATCCTTCAGGTACGGGATCCCGGTATTGGCATCGCTGTCGTTTCGCGAAATCAGCCCGCCGAGCAGCACCGTCGAGCCGTCGCGAAGTGACAGCTTGGTATCGATGCGGCGAGTGGAGATGGTGGGCGATGCCGTCACCCCGGTTCGCGTTTCGGCTGCCGAACTGACTTCCTGCGACACCTCCAGATCGAGGCGATTGCCCGAGTTGATGACCGGCCTGACTTTCAAGATGACACCGGTAGACCGGTATTGGATGGTCTGCAAGAT
>JBDTQC010000493.1:0-3069 GCA_039932405.1 Ideonella sp. | reverse complement strand
AATAACGCGGATTGGCGATCGGCGTATATGGAAAGGCCTGACCGACGATTGCGCAAGAGACGCCATTGATCTCGCGCATCACATAGGGCTTGAAAACCGGATCACCGAAGTCGGCGGTCTTGACGTTTTGCGCGACGAAATCGATCCGGCCCTTGAAATCCTTCTCGACGATCTGCTTGACGCGCTCCATGCCATAGGTGAATTCCCAATGGCCGGTCATCACGTCGACACCGAGCAGCTTGCAGGCCTCGACCATGTCTTGCGCCTCGGTCCACAGCGACGTGGCTGAGCCTTGCCAGGTATCGCCGCCATCCAGCAGCAGCGCGCCCGGACGGCTCGCCCGCATCTGCTTGACCAGCGTCGCGAGGTGCGCAAAGCCGCCGAGCTTGCCGTAGCGACGCGCGGCCTGCTCGAAATCGAGGTAAGTGAAGGCATGGGCGGCGGCGGTGCCGGGACGCAAACCAGCTGTCTTCAGCAGCGATTCACCAACCAGATGCGGCAAACGGCCCAACATGTCGCCGATGCCGATGTTGACGCTGGGTTCGCGGAAATGGATCGGCTTGAGCTGCGCATGGCAGTCGGTCATGTGCAGAAACGACACGTTGCCAAACGCCGGCAGGTCGTACAGACCCGCCTGCGCGGTTGCGGCGTCCGCTTCGGCATGTCGCCCCAACGCCAGTCCAGCCGCCGACGCTGCGCCGAGAACCTGCAGAAACTCGCGCTTTGAAAGATTCATGATTCCGCAATCAGTGATATTCACATCCGAAAAAATCCCGCGCGAACGCGGGCTTCGTCCGGGTCTACTGGTTGACCGGGGATTTCGGATCGAGCAGCAGGGCCATCAGATTCCGCATCTGTCCTTCGTCCAGCATGCCGGCGTGTCCGAACCGCGGCATTTCAGAGCAGGCGTTGTAGGCCTTGGCGTTGTACAGCTTGCCCCATGTGTATTCGACGACCGACTTCGAAGCAGCGCTCGAAGGATCGCTGACGCCGCGAATCTTGCCGTAGTTGTACAAGCTCGGGCCGATGGTTCCGAACGAGATCTCGGCCTTTTCGATCTGGTGGCAGTTGTAGCAATTGCCACCGTTCTCGCTGGGCGCGGCCGATTTCTCGTTCCAGGTCATGCCTTTGCCGTCTTGTGCGAGCTTTTCACCCGCCTTCCAGTCGCCGATGTATTTGCCGTCGCTCGGGAATTTCACGGCTTTCAGGTTGGCGGCTTCGATGGCCTTCAACTGCGCATCCGGCAGCGGTTTGCCCATGGCTTTCGAGCACATCTCGTTGCTGGCGTCCTGTTGCAGCCGATCGACCTTGGCAATGCCCTGGTCACGAAATGAGGTTTTCATCACCTCGGCAACCATCGCATCGTAGTTGGCTGTCGGAGCAACGCTCGCGCAGCCAGCCAGTATCAGGGCCACTGCTGCGGCAACGGTCAAGGTTTTTGTCTTGTTGATCATGGCGTCTCCTTCAGCGTTTGATCGCAGGCGCAACCGACTCGGCACCCTTGGCGTTGACGCCCATGTAGACACCCAACGCAATCGTCACGTCAGAGGCATAGCCAGGGAATGGAAAGCGCTGCTGGCGGAAGCAGTCGTTCAGGCGGTGCTGCATCGACCACATCTGACCATTGCTGACACGGTAGGCCGGCCATGCGGCAAAGCCGATGCCGTCGCCGGGGTTGCCGGTCAGGTCGGGCAGATCCTGCAGGCGGATCCGCTTGCCCGAGTTGCCGTGGCAGGTGGCGCACGAAAAGTCGTAGGGTCCGGCGCGGTAGAAGAACACCCGTTTGCCGACTTCGTACATCTCGACTTCCTTGGCATGGCTTTGCGGCAAGGCAAACCGCATTCCGCGCGACATCCCTGAAATCCAGGCCGCCAGCGCTTCCAGACTGACCATCTCGCCGCGCCCGAAGCTGGTCTTTGCAACCTCGGCAGCGTTGAAGCCTTGCAGTGATTCCATGCAGGTCAGCAAGCGCGACTCGAGATCCTGAACCCGCTGCGTGTCCGCGAAATACCGCGGCAGTTCGACGAACGCGCCCTTGACGATGCCCGGCCCCTTGCCCAGATCGCAGCGCTCGAGTGATGCGTTCTTCGGTCCGCGCTTTTTCTTCCAGATGTCTTCGCCCTTTGCTTCGAACAACTCCGAGGGGTTGCCATCCTCGAGCATCTTGCGGTATTCGGCGATGCCGTCGGCGGTCGATTTCTGCTGCGCCGATGCAGCCGCTGCGATGGCGGCCAACAGCACACCGGCGATCAGTCTTGACTTGTTCATGGTCTCCTCTCGTTGTAGCCTCGGTTTTCTCGATCCTTGCAGCGCCAGTTCAGGAAACCGTCGCTTCGTCGGTCCGGGTCTCGCCCCTGTTGTCGGTCCAGGTGATCGCGATCTTGTCGCCGGCCTTGGCGCCCTTGACGTTGAACTGGAGGAACGGATTCTTGGAGACCGAAGGGCCCCATTGCGCAGTCATCACGGGTTTGCCGTTGAGCTGTGCGTTGACATGCTGGATGTACCACGCCGGGATGACCTTGCCGGCACCGTCCTTGCGTTGTCCGGTTTCCATCTCGTGGGCCATCAGGACCCTCACCTTCGCCTTGTCACCGGTCATCTGGGCGCGTATGCGCATCGGATCTGCCATCTTGAACTCCTTCGAACTTTCAGTGTGATGTCTGTGGTTTGCAATGTCGGTTCAGCAGCGCCAATGTCGAATCAGCCGCCGCAACCGCCGAGCGTGACCTTGACTTCCTTGTTGGCGAACAGCGCCTTGCCGTCGGCCATCATCGCCACCGCATAGACGTTCGACGACTGACCCATCTTGACGCGGGTCGAGAAGTCGGGGTCGACCGCATCGCTCACGTCGAACATGGCCGACAGAACCGCCGGGTTCTTTTCAACCAGGATCAACAGGCGCTTGACGCCAGGCAGCGTGGTGGCGGCACCCACCGGCACGACCGCGCCGTTTTCGGCGATATCGGGTGCGGTGATCATCACATCCTTGCTCTCGGTAGGCGCGCTGCTGCCCAGCGCCTTCATCAAGTCGGCGATGTTCTTTGCGTCGAAGGCGGCGCTGTTGAATGC
>JBDTQC010000492.1:0-3075 GCA_039932405.1 Ideonella sp. | reverse complement strand
GACCATGTAGAGCGAACCGTGGGCGAAGTTGACGATCCGGGTGACCCCGAAAATCAACGACAGCCCGGCCGCCACCATGAACAGCGAAGACGCGCCGGCCAATCCGTTCAGCAACTGGACGAGGAAACCTGAAAAGTTCATCAGATGGCAGGCGGTTGGTGTTCAGGAGCAGGCTCGGCGCGGCCGGGTGCGGGCATCGAGCCCCGGTCGCGCCAGCCGCGCTGCGCAGCGCTCAGTCAGCCGGACGCAGCTTCTTCACCTCTTCGGCAGTTGGCTGCACCGTCGCGCCGTCCACATAGCGGTAGTCGACCATCACGCCTTTGCCATCAACCTTCTTGGTGCGCCCGACAAAGCCACCCATCGTCGATTGATGGTCGGCTGCACGGTAGTTGATCATGCCGAACGGCGTGTCGACCTGCAGGCCGCTGAAGGCGGTGATCAAGGCCTGCGTATCGGTCGACTTGGCCTTGGCGATGCCGGTGGCCAGCGCCTTGATCGCGCTGTAGCCGACGATCGAACCGAGGCGCGGATAGTCATTGAACTTCGCCTGGTAGGCGGCGAGAAACACCTTGTGCTCGGGGATCTGGATGCCGTACCAGGGGTAACCGGTGACCAGCCAGCCTTCTGGTGATTCGTCCTTCAGCGGATCGAGGTATTCGGGCTCGCCGGTCAGCAGGCTGACCACCTCACGGCCCTTGAACAGGCCACGCGTATTGCCTTCACGCACAAACTTGGACAGGTCGGCGCCGAACAGCACGTTGAAGATCGCGTCCGGCTTGGCATCGGCAAGCGCCTGCACCACGCTGCCTGAATCGACCTTGCCCAATGGCGGCGCCTGCTCGGCGACGAATTCGACGTCGGGCTGTGCGGCCTTCAGCAGTTTCTTGAACGTGGCCGCCGCCGATTGGCCGTATTCGTAGTTGGGATAGACCACAGCCCAGTGCTTCTTCTTCATCGCAGCGGCGCCAGGGATCAGCATCGCAACCTGCATGTAGGTCGACGGGCGCAGGCGGTAGGTATAGCGGTTGCCGTTGTCCCAGACGATCTTGTCGGTCAGCGGCTCACCGGCCAGGAAGAAGATCTTCTTCTGCTTGGCAAAGTCGGCAACCGCCAGACCGATGTGCGACAGAAAGGTGCCTGTCAAGACATCGACCTGTTCACGCGATATCAGCTCTTCGGCCACACGCACGGCGTCACCGGGGTTGGCGTTGTCATCGCGCGAGATCAGCTCGAGCTTCTTGCCATTGACGCCACCCGCGGCGTTGATTTCGTCGATCGCCAGTTCCATGCCCTTCTTGTAGGGCTCGAGGAAGGCCGGCTGCGCCTTGTAGCTGTTGACTTCGCCGATCTTGATGACACCCTGGGCATGCGCCGACGTCAGCCCGATCAGGGTGATGGTCGCCAGAGCCGCGGTGCCGCGCCGGAATAGTTTGCCAACCGTCATTGCTTGTCTCCTGTTGTTGAAATGGATGGGTGATGGCAGCCTGCGCGTTGTCAGCGCAGTCCGTCTTCGCCCTTGGCTTCCTTGGCAGTCAGGCCGCCAATGCGCGGCAGCGGGCGACCGCTGTCGGTGACGACCACGGCGACCAGGATCTCGTTGGCCCGCGGGGCGTCGCTGATGCGCGCCTCCATGGCATCGAAATGGCTTCGCACGAAGGCCGCGTCCTTGTGGCCGAGCGGCACATCGATCGCGGTACCCAGGCCGCCGCGCTTCTTGCTCGACGGCACCAGCGCCGCCCCTTTCTGGACTGCGGCGCGCAATGGTGCGCCGAGCTTCGGATGCAGGATCGCGGCGGCATGTTCGAGCTCGCCAGCCTCGCCGACGATGGCCGCCTTGCCGTAACTCTCGGCCTGAGCGGGCTCGATGCCAAGCGCCTTGACGCAGCGCTGGCCGAGCAGGGCACCGAGCTCTTCACCGATCGCGATCAGCTCGTCGAGCTTTTCTTCATAGCGTCCGGCATACGGGTTGGCGATCACGGCCATGGCCAGCGCACGACGCGTTGGCGGATCGACCGGGCGGTCCATCTCGATGCGGGTCTCGTCGACTTGCACGACGATCTTGCGAATCTTGGCGAGCATCTTTTCTCCTTCAGAGGTTTGAATCGTTGGCCGGTGTTCAGCGCAGCCCGTCCCATTTCGAGATCGCGCCGGTGGCCAGCCCGCCGACCCGCGCATGAATTCGCGCCCCGGTGCTCATTGCCAGGATATAGACCAGTTCGTCTGCGGCTGGCGCGCCTGGAACGCGCACCTCGATGGCATCGAAATGGCTGCGCACATAGGCGGCGTTGATGTGGGTCATCGGCACGTCGAGCGCGGCGCCCGGTGGGCCGACCTTCTTGGTCGACGGCACGATTGCCAAGGCATTGCCGGGTTGCCCCTTGGTGTCGGTAGCCTGGCCTTTCATGTAGGCGGCTCGATCACCTTGCCAGCCGAGCAGTTCACGCATTGCATAACCGCCCGGTACATGCCAGAGGGCACCGTGCTCAAGCTCGCCGGCGCTGCCGATGATGGCGCCCTTGCCATAACCCTGGATCTGCTCGACGGCGACATCCATCGCGGCGCGCAACTGGTGAGCCATGTCGAGCCCGACCGGGTTGAGCGCTTCCATCATCGGCAGGATGTCGGGCTCGTAGCGGCCGGCGAATGGATTGCGCAACACGGCGGCAATCGCTCCGCGGCGCAGCGGAATATCTGCCACCGGGCCGAACTCGTGGTAGATCTCTTCGACATGGGTGAAGACGCGTCGAATCTGGATCATTGCTGGTTTGCTCCGTATCAATCTGTTCAGGCCTGGGCCATTGTCCCCGCGATTGCTGCGCGAGTGCCTGAAATGTCATGTTGTTCGCCGACCTGGGCCACTTGCCCCTGACAGACCAGGGTGCATGAGCAGATCAAACCCTCGCCATGCAAGGCGGCGGCTCGCTGCCGCCCGGCGTGCAGGGCGTGCCGCACCGCTGCGCGGTCGAGCACCGGCACATCGACAGTGACCGCGATGGATCCCAGGTCGCTGTCGTCCTTCAACTGGTCGGCAGGCCGGCGTGTGATCCGTGCATCATCGATGTCGACTGCATTGGC
>JBDTQC010000491.1:0-3080 GCA_039932405.1 Ideonella sp. | reverse complement strand
AGCCTGACAGGCGCACCAGTGCGGTGCGGATGACCTACGCGATGACGTTACATTGCGGCATGAAGCGCGCCAACCATGACGAATGCGATGATTTTGCGGATACGTCGCCTTTTGCTGACAAGCCGTCACCCGACGGTGGCGCTGACACTGTGCCTGTCAACGACAGACTTTCCGGTCGATTGCCAAACCTTGCCAACGCCTCAGCGGCAACGCTGGCGCAGCGCAGGACCACGGCTGAACCGATGCGCGCCAGTTCGATTCGAGCCCGGTCGATGCCACAGGTTCGCCGTTCGGAACTGCGTACCCGGCGCTTGCGTCGGCTGGTGAGGACGGTCGTCGTATCGGCAGCGCTGGTTGCGATGGTTCTCTTCCTGCATTTCGTCGCCTTGCCGATGTCGGAATCCGGCGCGCTGCATTCATTCGGCCGTTGATCGGCGAACGCGTCACCAGGGCGCCTTAGACTCGCCGCATTTGACCGCGCGGCGCTTCCCCGCTGCCAATCGATTTCGAGGGCAGGCATGAGACGACTGACATTTCGCTTCGGGGCAAAGCTGGCTGCGGTGGGTCTCGCCCTTGGCACGGCGGCCAGTTTCGCCACCACGATTGAATCCTTCAGTCCGCAAGGCGAAGTGGCGCAAGTGCGGCAGATCGCGCTGCGGTTTTCCGAACCCGTGGTGCCGCTGGGCGAACCCCGGTTGCCCGACCCGGTCACCGTCGCATGCACCGGCGACACGCCGAAGGGCGGCAAGGGCCGATGGCTCGACGACCGCTCATGGGTGCACGATTTTCCCGACGCCTTGCCACCCGGCAGCCGTTGCACGGTTGCGTTGCGCAGCGGATGGAAGCCGCTGGCTTCGGCTTCGGCGCTGAGCGGACGCACCGAATACAGCTTCAACACCGGCGGACCGGCGGTGCTGTCCGTCTCACCCTACGAGGGCGCAACGATCGAGGAAGACCAGCATTTCCTGCTGCGTCTGAACGGCCCGGCCGTCGATGCGACAGTGGCTGCCAATGCCTGGTGCGAGGTCGAGGGCATCGGCGAGCGCCAGCCGGTGCAACTGGTTGGCGGGGCCGAACGTGATGCCGTCTTGCAGGCACGCAAGCTCAGCGGCGTCAAGGCCGCGCGCGCGTTGTTGCTGCGCTGCCCGAGGCCGCTGCCGGGCAGTGCGGCGGTGCGCCTGGTCTGGGGTCGTGGCATTGCGGCCAAGGCCGATCCGAAGCTGCTCACCAGCATCGAACAGGCGTTTCCATTTCAGGTTCGCGCAGCCTTCACCGCCGAGTTCAGCTGCGAGCGCGAACGCGCCGCCGCCGACTGCTTGCCGATCCGGCCGATCACGGTGCGCTTTTCTGCGCCCGTCAAACGCGAGCTGGCCGCACAGCTGCGCCTGATCACCGCCGAGGGCAAGGCACTGGAGCCGCAATTCGACAAGGACGAGCGCGCGCAGGAGCTCAGCGATGTCCAGTTTTCGATTCCGCTGCCGATCAATTCGCGCTTGCGGCTGGAAATGCCGAAGGCGATGCGCGATGTGAGTGGCCGGGCGCTGGCCAACGCCGCCAGTTTTCCGCTCGAGGTGGCAACAGGCGATGCGCCGCCGATCGCAAAATTCGCAGCCGCGCCGTTCGGCATCGTCGAAAGTGCCGATCCGGTGGTGCCGCTGACATTGCGTCATGTGCAGGGCGATCTGCGCGCGCCGGCCGGCCGGACCGACGGCCCTGGCAACGGTGTGCGCGTCAAACGCATCGAAGCCGACGCCGACATCCTGGCCTGGTACAACAAGCTGCAGCGCTACCACGAAGGCTCGCTGTCGGCCGAGGCAGCCGGGCTGCCGAAGTCGCAGTGGATGGTGATCGAACGCGAGCAGGACTCGCGCGGCCGCACGATCGAGCGCAAGGTCGAACGGCAGGTCGGCACCCGCGAGTTGTCGCTGCTGAACAAGCTGCCCGACGTCAAACGGCTCGACCTGCCGCAGCTGCAAGGCGGTGACCCGCGGCCGTTCGAGGTGGTCGGCATTCCGCTTGGCGAACCCGGTTACCACGTGGTCGAGATCGAATCGGCACGTCTCGGCCAGGCGCTGCTCGACAAGCGCGCACCGCTGTTCGTGCGCAGCGGCGTGCTGGTCACCAACCTGGGCGTGCACTTCAAGCTGGGCCGCGAGAACAGTCTGGTCTGGGTGACCAGTCTCGATCGCGGGCAAGTGATCGCAGATGCCGAGGTGTCGGTCTACAACTGCTTCGGCAAACGTCTCTGGAACGGCCGCAGCGATGCGCGCGGACTGGCCGCCATCAAACTGGCGCTCGATCCCGAGATGGGGGATTGCCCCGGCGAATCGGGCTTTTTCGTGACTGCCCGGCGGGTCGTGCCGGATGGTCCGTTCAAGGGCCGAACCGATGTGTCCTTCGTCTTCAGCAACTGGCAAAAGGGCATCGAAAGCTGGCGCTTCGGTCTGCCAACCGCGAGCGGACCGCAGCTCGAGATGCGTACCCACACCGTGTTCGACCGCAGCCTGCTGCGCGCCGGCGAAACGGTATCGATGAAACACTTTGCGCGCCTGGAAACCGGCGACGGCCTGACGCCCGTGCCGCTTGCAGACTTGCCGAGCCGGATCAAGATCGTGCACCAGGGCAGCGGCGAGGAGATCGTGCAACCGCTGGTCTGGGACGGCGCGCGCAGCGCCTTGTCGACCTGGACCATTCCGGTGGCGGCCAAGCTCGGCAACTATGAAGTGATGCTCGAGCGCGATGGCGATGCCAGCGGACGCCGGCGCACCAGCTGGCCGAGCGGCAATTTTCGGGTCGAAGAATTCCGCGTACCGCTGATCGACGCTCGACTGAGCGCTCCGAAGCAGGTTCCGGTGGCGCCGTCGCAGCTGGCCTTCGCCCTGCAGATGAACTACCTGGCCGGTGGGCCGATGGCCAGCGCACCGGTCAGCGCCAGCGCGTTGCTGAAGAGCCGTCGGGTCGCCTTTGACGGACGCTCGGCCTTCAGTTTCGAGCCACCGGCCGAGCGGGCCGGACGAGCCGCGCCGGATCAGGACGATGCCGAAGAGACCCCGCAGCGCGACGGCCGCCTGGTGGCCGAC
>JBDTQC010000490.1:0-3088 GCA_039932405.1 Ideonella sp. | reverse complement strand
CCCACTCGTGCGAATTGAAATCGCAATACGGGCACTTCTTCAGACACCACGGCAGGTGCACATACAGCGACAACGGCGGCAGGCTGCTCAGGCTCAGCGTGCCGGGCCGCATGTAATGCGGCAGTTGCAACGCCGGATCTGCAGGTAACGAGGCGAGTGCCTGCTGATCCTTGCCCGCCGCCTTGCGCGGCCAAGGCAATGCCTGTTCAGGCAAGCCAGACCTCGCGCATCAGCGTTCGCATCTGCGCCGCTGCGCGCGCCCGGTGACTGTGCCGGTTCTTTACCTCGGCAGGCAGTTCACCCGCACTGCAGCCGAATTCAGCGATCCATAACAGGGGGTCGTAGCCGAAGCCGTGCTCGCCGCGCGGCGCCTCGAGCAATTCGCCGGGCCAGCGGCCCATCGCGACCAGCGGCTCGGGGTCGTCTGCGGAGCGCACCGCAACCAGCACACCGACGAAACGCGCCGAGCGCTGCGTCTGGCCGGCCATCTTCTGGAGCAACACGCGGTTGTTTGCGGCGTCACCACCGGCCTCGCCAAACAGGCCGGCATAACGCGCCGACAACACACCTGGCGCGCCTCCGAGCGCGTCGACACACAGGCCCGAGTCATCGGCAAGCGCCGGCAAGCCGCTGTGCGAAGCCGCGTGGCGCGCCTTGGCCAACGCGTTTTCGACGAAGCTCAAGTGCGGTTCTTCGGCCTCGCCGATGCCCAGGCTGCCCTGGCTCACCAGTTCGACCGACAACTCGCTCAGCAGGCTGTTCAATTCGACCAGCTTGTGCGCATTGTTGGATGCCAGAACGAGTTTCATCGATCGCCCCGCGTCGACTGTTGACGGCGCACGTTCACGAAGCGAGCGCGCGCGCCTGCGCTTCGATCAGCTGCCGAATGCCGAGATCGGCCAGGGCCAGCAGTTCGGTCATCTGGTCGCGGCTGAATGCGGCACCCTCCGCCGTCCCCTGCACTTCAACGAAGCCGCCGCTACCGGTCATCACGACATTCATGTCGGTATCGCAGGCCGAATCCTCGACATATTCCAGATCGAGCAATGCCGAGCCCTCGACCAGGCCGACCGAGACCGCGGCAACCGCGCCCCGGATCGGGGACTCGGTCAGTTTGCCCTGCGCAATCAGCCAGCTGACCGCATCGGATGCCGCCACGTAGGCGCCGGTGATGGCGGCCGTGCGGGTTCCGCCATCGGCCTGCAGCACATCGCAATCGAGCGAAATGGTGCGTTCACCCAGTTTGCCGAGATCGAAAACGCAACGCAGCGAGCGCCCGATCAGGCGCTGGATTTCCTGCGTGCGCCCGCTTTGCTTGCCGCGGGCCGCCTCGCGATCGCTGCGGGTATGGGTGGCGCGCGGCAACATGCCGTATTCGGCGGTGACCCAGCCCTCGCCGCTGCCGCGCTTGTGCGGGGGCACGCGCTCTTCGACCGAAGCGGTGCACAACACCTTCGTATCGCCAAACGAAACCAGCACCGAGCCTTCGGCATAACGGGTGTAGCCGCGTTGCAGCGTGACCGGACGCAATGCATCGAGTGCACGGCCTTGCGTGCGCAGAAAACTCATGAAACCACCTTTCAGGATCGGGGTTGAAGCAGATCGCGCTTCAGTACGGCGGGGATCGTTTCCTCTTGATCGAACTCGGCGTCGCCGCTGACGGTATCGCCCTCGCGCGAATCGGCAGCCTCCCATTCGACCGCCAGCGCAGTGACATTGTCGCTGCGCGCTCCGCCATTGCGCAAAGCCAGCTCAACCAGCCGCGGCAGCGCCCGGTCGATCGCATCGTCGCTCATCTCCTGCACGAGCCGCACGTCGCCGACCGTTCCCCACAGGCCATCCGAACACAGCAACAGCCGATCACGCGGCTGCAACGCGACCGGACCCGCAAAATCGACCACCGGCATGCCCGGGCTGCCGAGGCAGGTGAACAGCACATTGCGATTGAACCGCTCCGATCGCATCGCAGGCGGTTTGGCCTGCTCGAGCTCGGCCATCGAATGGTCGCGCGTGCGCACGAACAGGCGGCCATCGCGAATCAGGTACAGGCGCGAATCGCCGCAATGGGCCCAGAACGCATCGCGATCCTGCAACACACAGGCCACCATCGTGGTGCGCGGTGTATCGCGCATCGATTTGCGCTCACCATAATTCTGCAGCTGGTGGTGGCCGGCAATGATGGCCTCGTGCAAGAAGGCCTGGGGTTCGTCGATGCGGGGTCTGGCCTCGCGCTGGAAACGCCCGGCCATGGTCTGCAGCGCGAGTTGCGCGGCGACTTCGCCTTCCGGATGGCCGCCCATGCCGTCGGCCACCGCGAACAGGCCGCTGTGCCGCGTGTAGCTGTAACCGACACGGTCCTCGTTTTTTTCACGGCCGCCCTTGCGGCTGATCTGAAAGACGCTGAATCGCATCGATCGTCAGCTCTTGGCGCCGGTTGTCAGTGTCTCGACACCCAGTTTCAGGCGCTCACTGAAGCTCAGCTTCGTATAGCGGCGCTCGGTTTCGCGAGCCAGTTCCTTCTGCAGCGCAAAGACGCTTTGCGGCCGTGCCAATGGGTCGAGCGACATGCACCATTCGGTCACTTCGATCAGATTGTCGGAATAGACATTGCGCAGCCGTGACAGGCTCAGCGCCAGCCGGTCTTTCTCGATGCGCTGCGGCGCGTCGTAAGGCGGATAGCCCTGCATGCACGCATACAGACAAGCGCCGATCGCATAGATATCGGTCCAGGGGCCGAGCGAGCCGTCGCGCCGGTACATCTCGGGCGCGGCGAAACCCGGGGTGTACATCGGGCGGATGAAATCACCCTGCTTGCTCAACACTTCGCGCGCGGCACCGAAGTCGAGCAGAACGGCCTTGTTTTCATTCGTGATGAAGACGTTGGCGGGCTTGATGTCGAGGTGCAGCATCTTGTGCTGATGCACGATGCGCAGCCCGCGCAGCATTTCGTCGAACAGCGAGCGAATGGTCGATTCGCGAAATACCTTGTCGCGCTTCAGATCCCGCGCTGTGACGATGAAATCCTGCAGCGTATCGCCCTGCAGGTAGTTCATCACCATGTAGACGGTTTCGTTCTCGCGGAAGAAGT
>JBDTQC010000489.1:0-3094 GCA_039932405.1 Ideonella sp. | reverse complement strand
CGAACGGCGGCACGTTGAAGGCCAGGATGTAGCTCACGCCGAGCACCGTGCCCGGGATCGCGAAGGCCAGCAGCGCCGCGAATTCGAAGCTGCGCTGGCCAACGAAACTGGTGCGTGCCAGCAGCCAGCTGATCAGCAAGCCCAGGCCGGCGCACACCGGTGCGGCCAGTGCAGCCAGCTTGACCGTCGTGAACAGCGAGTTCCAGGCCGTGCCGGCCCAGACCAGGCCGAACTCGCCCCATTGCAGATCGAAGGCCGTGCGAAAGTGCGACAGGGTCGGGGTGTAGTCGCGGCCCCAGGTCTGCACGAAGCCGCCGATGAAGGCGAACACGTAGACGACGATGGTGAACGCCAGCCACGGCCCGGCGATGCCGACGCACAACTTGCGCACCCGGTCGGGCAGCGGGGTGGGCAATCCGGAGTCGCCCTTGCCAGAAACCGTGGTGTAGCTCTTTTTGCCCAGTACGCGTTGCTGGATGAAAAACACCGCCAGCGCGAAGCCGGTCAGGATCAGCGCCAGTGACGCGGCCTGCCCCTGGTCGTATTGCGCGCCGACGATGGCAAAGAAGATATCGGTCGACAACACCGCATAAGAGCCGCCGACCACCACCGGGTTGCCGAAGTCGGCGATGCTTTCGATGAAGCCGACCAGAAAGGCATTGGCCAAACCCGGCTTGAGCAGCGGCAGCGTCACCGTCATGAAGGTCTGCAGCGGGCTGGCCCGCAGCGTCAGCGCCGCCTCCTCCAGGCTCGGGCTGATGCCCTGCACCACACCGCGCATGATCATGAAGGCGATCGGCGTGAACGCGAACAACTGCGCCAGCAGAATGCCCGGCAGGCCGTAGAACCAGCGCGTGGGCGGCAAATCAAACGCCCATTCGAGAAACTGGTTAACCAGTCCGGCGCGGCCGAACAGCAGGATCAGGCCGAGGCCGACAACGAACGGCGGCATGATGATCGGCAGCAGCGCCAGCACGTTCAAGGGCCGTGCCAGCCGGGTCCCGGCGCGCTCGGCATACAAGGCGATCAGCGTGCCCATCAGCGTGGTGCCGGTGGCTGTCAGCAAGGCCAGGAACAATGTCTGCCAGGCCACGCCGCAGCGCACGCCGCCGACCACGCACGACAGGCCCCAGACCCGCTCGTTGCCCAGACGCGAGGCCAGCGCCGCGACAGAAAATGCGCCCGACTCGTCGAGGAACGCACCGAGCAGCGCTTTGGCCACCGGCAGCGCGACGAACAGGGCCAGCAGCCCCGCACACAACACCACCGAGCCGGCGACGAAGGCGTCGCCGCGGAAGAAGCCGAGCCGCGCGATGCCCGCACCGAGCAGCATCAGCAGCGCCAGCAGCACCAGCGCGCCGCCCAGGCCGATGCCGAACTGGCCAGCGGGCAAGGCGCCGAAAGTGGCCTCGAGAAACTCGAACGACCAGCCGCGCGCACCGATGGAAAAACCGCTGGCCAGCAGCAGTGCCAGCGCGCCACCCGAGCCGGCCACCAGCAGCCAGCCCTGGGCACGCCCGGGCGGCAGGCGCCAGGCCCACAGCGCCGCGATCAACCCGGCGGCGGCCAGCCACAGCCAAGGTTTGCCGTGGCGCAGCGCCTGCACCAGGCCGCTGGCGGTTTCAGCGCCGCCGAAGATGCCCGGCAGCGCCTTCCACAAGCTCATGTCTTGCGGGTAATACCAGGGCAGCGCAACAAAGGCAGCCCAGCCAATCAGCAACCAGACCAGCAGCAGCATGCGCGCCCGCGCCGCGCCGCGATGCGCGGGCGCAGCGGCCAACAACGTCGTCGGACTTGCCATGGGCCGCCGCTGCAGCCGATCAGCGTGGCAGCGAGTTGACTTCTTTCTCCCACTTGGCGATCAGCCGTCGACGCTCGTCGCTGGCGCCATATTTGGCGTAGTCGTAGTTGATCAGCTTGATCTTCTTGAAATCAGGCACACGTGGGTCGACCTTGGCTGCCTTGTTGGAAGGCAGCTGAAACTGTTTCGCCGCGGCGCCGAGTTCCTGTGCACCCGGCGTCAGCGCCCATTCGTAGAACTTCTTGGCGGCCTCGAGGTTGCGCGCTCCCTTCAGCAGGCTCATCGAGCCGATTTCAGCGCCGGTGCCGTCGGCCGGCGTGATGGTGGCCAGCGGGAAACCCTGCATCGCCTCGCCGGGGCCGTCGTGCACGAAGCTGATCGATATCGTGGTCTCGCCGCGTGCGGCGGCCTTGATCGGCGCCGTCCCGGATCGGGTGTACTGGCCGATGTTCTTGTGCAGCGCCTTCATGTATTCGAAGGCCTTGTCTTCACCCATCAGTTGCACCAGCGTGGCCACCATCGTGTACGAGGTGCCGCTGGACGCCGGATTGGCCACCTGGATCTCACCCTTCAGCGCCGGGTTCAGCAGATCGGCCCAGGTCTTGGGGACGGCCAGCTTCTTCTTTGCCAGCAGCTCGGTGTTGTAGCCAAAGCCCAGTGGCCCCGAATAGATGCCCACCGTGCGGTATTTCGACTGCGCCGCCTGTTGCTGCGCCCAGCTGTGCAACTGCGGCAGGCTGGGCGACTTGTATTCCATCGTCAGCCCCTGCTCGGCAGCCTGCAGGTGCGGGTCGCCGGTGCCGCCGAACCAGACATCGGTCTTCGGGTTGGCACGCTCGGCGATCAGCTGCGCCAGCGCCTCGCCCGAACCCTTCAGCGACATGTTCACCTTGACTCCGGTGGTCTTCGCGTAGACCGTCTGAATCAGGTTGCACCACTCGGCCTGCACCGAGCAGATCACGTTGATGGAGCCCGCGTCCTGCGCCAGCGCGGCTGGTGCCAGCACGAGGGAGGCAAGGGCAAAGGCAATGCGCTTGAAAGAGGGTTTCATGGAATCGGTCTCCGGCTGCTTCGCTTCGCGCGCGTCTCACGCACGAAACGGTTGGTGGAAGCCTGAAATTATCCGTGCCACCCGCCTTCGCAGTTGCCCGCAAACCCGCGTGAAAACCCGCGTTGTCAAACCGCCCGGGCCATGTCGCGCCAGCTGAACTTCACCCCTTCTACAATCCGCTCCGCGTGGGCCGTTAGCTCAGTTGGTTAGAGCAGAGGACTCATAATCCTTTGGTCGTAGGT
>JBDTQC010000488.1:0-3108 GCA_039932405.1 Ideonella sp. | reverse complement strand
AGCCACGAGGTGTCAGCACCAGATTCTTTTCATCCTTCAGTCGCTTCAGGTCCGCCGATCCCGAGAAGAACGGCACCATCTGCAAGGTGCCGCGCTGCAAACCGAGCGACAAGCTGGAAAAGTCGGGAATGATGTCGAAGATGACGCGGTCGAGGTAGGGCTTGCCCGGCAAGAAGAACTTGTCGAAGCGCTCGAGAACGATTCGCTGCCCGGACTTGAATTCGACGAACTTGAACGGCCCTGAGCCAACAACATCGGTGCTGTTGCGCGGATGGGTCTTCAGGTCCTTGCCGTCGCCGTAGATGTGCTTGGGAAGGATCGGGCACAACGCCGGCGACATGGCCAACACAATCGCCGGGTGCGACTCGCTCATGCGGATGATCGCCGTGTAGGGGTCGGGGGTGTCGACCTTCTCGACCGGACCCATCATCGTCTGGAACGGGTGGTTGGCCTTGATCGCCATGATCGAGAAGGCGACGTCGGCCGAAGTGATCGGCTTGCCGTCGTGGAAAACAGCGTTCTTGCGCAGGTTCAGCGTCAACGATTTGCCGTCTTCGGCCAGCTTCCACGATTCAGCCAGGTACGGCTGAGGATTCCACTTGTCATCGAAGCGCAGCGGGCTGGCAAACAACTGGGTGGACGGCATCGCTGTGGCGACACCTGACTGCACCGCGCCGTTCAGGTGGCGAGCCACCTGCGCAGTGCCGACGATCAAGGTGCCGCCTCGCTTGGGGGTCTGAGCCGTGGCTTGCAGCGGCAGGGCGGCGGCGATTGCGGCGCATGCCAGCGAGGCGATGGCAGTACGTCGGAGAATGTTTTCGAATTGCATGATGAATCCGTTTGATGGAAAAGTTGGCAGGGAGGGAAAACCGGGCAATCCGAAGATCACTCGACCACGGCTTGGTGCGACGTCGACTGCGCGACAGAACCGAGAAAATTGGGTGCCATTGCGCGCAGGCGTTCGGCCGCTTCTCGCAGCGGGCCGATCAATCTTTTTTTCGCCTTTGATTCGGTGGATTCGCCCGACAACAGGTTCACACTCAGCGCCACGGCGACACGGCCATGTTCGTCACGAATCGGCACGGAAAGTCCGCAGAATGCGGCGTCGAACTCACCATCGACCCATGCGTAGCCCTGCTCGCGCACAACTGTCAAGGATTCGAGCAGTCCTGTCGACGTGATCAGCGTGCGGCGCGTGTACGGCTTCATTTCGACTGACTGCAGATAGTGCTGCAGTGCTGATGTTTCCTGCCAAGCCAACAAGACTCTGCCCGGCGATGTGTTGTAGGCAGGCACGTGACTGCCTACCCCCAGGCGCAGCGACATCACCTTGGCAGAAGGCACGCGCATCAGGTAGACGGCGTCACGCCCGTCGAATACCGACAACGCGGCCGACTCCTTCAGGTCGGCAGACAGTTGCTCCAGCACGCCTTGAGCCATGCCCCAGAACGGCAGTGAGGTCAGATATGTCATGCTCAGGTTCAGGATCTTCGGCGTCAGGCGAAAGCCCTTGCCGTCGGCGACTGTGAAACCCAGTTGGGTCAAGGTCATCAAGATCCGCCGGGCCACGGTGCGGGGCAGTTTTGTGGCCGCCGCGACCGACGCCACCGTATGGCTGCCAGTGGCATTTCCCATGGCCTCGATCACGCTGAGGCCACGTGCAAAGGAGCGAACAAATCCATCGGTCTCAGGTGTTGCCATGGTGCGCCTTGGTACTGCTGTGGACGAGGCCGAAATTGTGTTCGCCGTGACGAGGTGCCGGCGGACATGGCGCAGGTGCCGCGCGCGCAAGGTCGGCCGGCGCACCGATCAGCGCGCAGGCTTCCCCCGCCGGGCCCGGGAACCGCGCGAAGAGTGGAAGTCCCTGGCTCATGGCGTCGTCGATCGCCTCTTCGGGTGACAACACCGGACCGATGCAAACGTCCCACTCGGGTGCCACTTGCATCCATTGCTCGAGCGTGCGTGAGCGGAAGATCGTTTCGAGCCTGCCGGCTACCGCGGCATCCAAGGCGAGGTCGCCGCCATGTTTGCTTGAGAGGTCGGGGCATCCGGCGAGCTCGCAGAAGCGGTCCCAGAATTTCGGTTCGAGTGCGGCCATCGTCACATGACGTGCATCGGCGGTCTGGTACGTCCGGTAGCGCGGGCTTGATCCGTCGTAGCGCGCGCGTGCCGCAGCCGCGTTGCCGCCGCCCAGATGATGCGCAGCGTTCAAGGCATTCAGCATCAGCGCACTGTGGGTGATCGACAGATCGACAAAACTGCCACGCCCGGTCTTTTGCCGCTCGAGCAGGGCTGCCTGGATCGCGATGACCGCGCAGAGGCTGCCACCCACCAGATCACCGACCAGTGCAGTCGGCATCACGGGGTTGGCGCCTTCGCGAAACAAGAGGCCAGCCTGCCCCTGGTAGTTGAGGTCATGCCCGGCAAGCCGGGACTGTGCGGTGCGCTGCCCGTAGCCGGTAATCGCGCAGTAGATGAGGGTAGGCGCGCGGGCGCTCAGCACATCCCAGCCGACGCCGAGCCTGTCCATCACGCCGGGCCGAAAACTCTCGACCAGAACATCAGCCTGGTCGACCATCGACAAGAATTCTTCGATGCCGCCGGGCTGCTTCAGGTCGATCGCAACACTGCGCTTGCCTCGGTTGGATGCAGTGAACGCCGCACCGAAACCCGAAGCAGGCAGCGGCTTCAGATCACGCGCGTAGTCACCGGCGCCGGTGTCCTCGACCTTGGTCACGTCGGCGCCGTAGTGCAGCAGCAGCTGCGTGGCGAAAGGCCCGGGGAGAAGGCGGGTCAGATCGAGAACCCGTACGCCTTCCAGCGGTCCGCTCATGACGCCGCCAAAGGCTCGAACTGGGGCAGGCTGATGGTCTCGTCCAGCGCCAGAAAGCGCACCTTCACCCGATCGCCAATCCGCACCGACTGAGGATCGGCATCGACGATATTGGCCATCAAGCGAAAACCCTCGTCGAGCTGAACGACCGCGACCACATAGGGCACCTTGTCAGCCATGTGCGCATTGGCAGCACGGTGGTTGACGGTGAAGGTATAGATGCTGCCGATCCCGCTGCTGGTTTCCCACTCCAGGCCTTCGGCCATGCAATGGCG
>JBDTQC010000487.1:0-3113 GCA_039932405.1 Ideonella sp. | reverse complement strand
CCTCCGTGCTGCGCACTGCGGGATTCGCGCTTGGGAGCGGCCCGGCGCGCTCATGTGACGGCCGCACGCTGATTGAAGCGCGCCTCCCGCCACTCGCCGCTGTGCAGCACCTCGACCAGCTGCTCGACCGCGTCCCAGACATCGACGAAACGCGTGAACAAGGGCGTGAAACCGAAGCGCAGGATGTCGGGCGCCCTGAAATCGCCGATCACGCCGCGCGCGATCAGCGCCTGCATCAGCGGATAGGCCTGTTCGTGCGCGAAACTGACCTGGCTACCGCGCTGCGCGGCGTCGCGCGGCGATTTCAGCGTCAGACCATGGCCGGCGCAACTGGCCTCGACGCGCGCGATGAACAGCTCGCACAGTTGAATCGATTTGCTGCGCAGCGCCGACATGCCACCGCACGCCTGCGCTGCCAGCACCGTGTCGACACCGCATTCGAGGGCCGCCATCGACAGCAGCGGCGGAGTGCCGCACAGGTAGCGGTCGATGCCGGCTGCCGGCCGGTACTCGGGCGTGAACTCGAACGGCGCTGCGTGGCCCATCCAGCCGGCCAGCGGTTGCCAGAAGCGTTCAGCGTGGCGCTGGTTGGCCCAGACGAAAGCCGGTGCACCCGGACCACCGTTCAGGTATTTGTAGCCGCAGCCGACGGCGAAATCGGCATCGCAGCGGTTCAGATCGACCGCCAGCGCGCCGGCGCTGTGTGCCAGGTCCCAGACCGTCAGGACACCGTTGTCGTGGGCGAGGCGGGTCAAGGCCGCCATGTCGTGCAGGCGGCCGGTTCGGTAGTTGACTTGAGTCAGCATCAGGATGGCTGGCCGATCCTGCAACAGCGACGGGATGTCTTCCGATTCGGCCAGCAACAGGTGGTGCCCGTGTTGGCGCGCCAGGCTGCTGGCGATATACAGGTCGGTCGGAAAATTGCTGCGCTCGGAAATGATCAGCTTGCGCCCGGGTGAATCGGCGCGTGCGATGTCGATCGCGGCGCTCAGCACCTTGAACAGATTGACCGACGTGGAATCTGCCACCACCAGTTCGTTTTCGGCTGCGCCGACCAGCTGCGCGATCTTGTTGCCCACCCGTTGCGGCAGGTCGATCCAGCCGGCAGTGTTCCAGCTCTTGATCAGATCTCGGCCCCATTCTTCGCTGATCACCTGGCGCACGCGCTCGGCGGTGGCCCGCGGCATCGCGCCGAGCGAGTTGCCGTCGAGGTAGAGCACCCCAGGTGGCAGGTCGAACTGCTGGCGAAGCGGCGCCAGGCTGTCGTCGGCATCACATTGTTCGCATTGCGCGCGGGTCAGAATGGTCATGGAAACGGTTTCTGAATGGATCGGTATGGCCGGGTGCAGTTGTCTGCAGCAGCCATGAAGTTAGCACCGTGCCGCCATGCGTGGTGTCGGTTTTTTCGCACGAATCGGGTGTCTTGCGGCTTTCAGCGGGCAGGGCATGCGCGCCGATTGCCCACTTTTTGTGCATTGACGCTTGTCCCGATTGGTCAATGCAACGCAGAATGCAGGCGCGTCTGACTTGTTTCTGAGCCGAGGCTAACCGCGCGAGCCGCCCCGGGCGCCTTGTTTTTTGCTTGCGGCACTTCTGGGAGACTGACCGGGTGGGCGATCGGGAAAGTAGCGGAGCAGCGGCATCGATCCAATCGCGGTCGGGGCACGGTGCAGCGCGACTGCTGTGTTGTCTGTCTTGGCTGACGGTCCGATTCGTCGGCTCCATGCTGGCGTTGCTGATCGGGACTGCAAACGCCGCAACAGGGGAAACTGGCGCTTCGAGCGGAGCGTTCGATCGTGGATTGCAGCTGCGTCGACAGGGCCAGATCAGCCTGTCGATCAGCGAGTTGCGGCAGGCCCGTGCGGCCGCGCCCACCGATTTGGCCAGGATGAGGGCGACAGCCGAGCTGGGCGCCTCGTTGTTGCAGGCCCGCCAGCTCGACGAGGCGGCGGCTTTGCTTCAGCAGGCACACGCGTTCCTGAGTGGCCGCGAACGAGGCCGCGTGGCGCTCGATCTCGGCAACCTCGCGGTGCTGAAAAATCAGCCCGAAGCTGCGAGCGAACACTACCGGGAGGCCGTTCAACTTGCTGGCGGTGACCCGCAAATCGAGTACCCGGCCCGCCTGAACCTGGTGCGTCTGGCGAGCCCGCCACTGCGACTGGCCGAGCTTGACCGGATCGCCCGTCAGGTGTCTGCGCTACCTGCCTCGGTGGCCCGTACCCGCTGGCAAATCAATCTGGGCGAGCAATACGGCGACGCCGGTGAAGCTGGTGTGCCGCGCGCATATCAGGCGTTGGACGATGCGCGCCGCTCGGCCGCGGTGGCCACGGAACCGGTACTGCGAGCGCAGGCGCTGGACATGCTGGCACAGCTCTACGAAGATCAGCAGCGCAATGCCGAGGCGGTTCAACTGACCCGGCGAGCGCTGGGGCTGGCAGCCGCTCTGCCAGCCGGCGCGCTCGGCGATCGGGAGGTTCGGCTGGAATGGCGGCTGGCCCGACTCGACAGCAAGCTCGGGCGTCCCGATGCCGCACTTGCGGCGTGGCAACGTGCGGTTCGCAAAGCAGAAGCCTTGCGGCAAGACCTGCCGATCGATGACGAGCGCGGTCGCTCGACCTACCGTACGGTGCTGCAGCCGGTGTATCTGGGTCTGGTCGAAGGCCTGCTCGCCTCGGCCGATCGAGCGCCCGGCGCGCAGGGCAGCCGAGATGCCCTGCGCCAGGTCGTCGATACCATCGAACTGATGCGGCAATCAGAGCTGCAGGATTACCTCGGTGATCGCTGCGAGGTCGACGCCGTGAAGGGCGGTACTGCCACCGTGATTCCGCGCGATGTCGGCGTGCTCTATCCGATCGTGCTCGCGGACCGGCTTGAACTGCTGCTCGAAACCAGCGACGGCATCACGCGTCGACGCTCGGCCGCCAGCGCGCAACAGGTGCGCACGCTGACCACTGGCTTCGCGCGCAATTTGCGGGGTGGGGGCGAAGACTTTCTTTCGCAGGCGCGCCAACTCTATGACTGGGTGCTGCGGCCGGTCGAGCAGGATCTGGCTGGCCAACGCGTCAAGACCTTGGTGATCGTTCCCGATGGGTCGCTGCGCCTGGTTGCCGTCG
>JBDTQC010000486.1:0-3114 GCA_039932405.1 Ideonella sp. | reverse complement strand
GCCTGTTCCCGACCGCCGAATGGCGCGAGTGCTGTCAGAAGACCCTGTCGGTGCTCGATATCCGCGAATGGGCACCCGACCTCATTTCGCGCGACGATGAGTCGCTGGTGCAGCAGATCCGGACCCGTGTTTTGCCGCGGCGCGGGGTTTGGGCGACACCCGAAGAAATCGTCATCACCGTCGGCGCCCAACATGCCTTGTATCTGGTGGCCGATTTGCTGGTGCGCAAGGCGATCCGGGTTGGCATCGAGGAGCCGGGCTATCCGGACGCGCGCAACATCTTTGCCAGCCGCACCGGCCAGTTGTTGCCATTGGCCGTCGATGCCCAGGGCCTGGTGCTTGACGAGTGCATGCGCTCGCTCGACTATGTCTACACCACCCCCAGCCACCAATGTCCGACCGGGGTGACGATGCCGCTGGAGCGCCGCGAGGCGCTGCTACGGATGGCCGAAGAATCGGATTTCGTCATCATCGAGGACGACTTCGAAAGCGAGAACCGTTTCGAGGGCGACCCGATTCCGGCGCTGAAGAGTCTGGATCGAAGCGAACGGGTGATCTACGTCGGCAGCCTGTCGAAAAGTTTTGCGCCGGGCCTGCGCATCGGTTATGTGGTTGCCGCCCCCGAGTTGATCGTCGAGTTGCGTGCCTTGCGCCGCCTGATGCTGCGCCATCCGAACGCCTTCATCCAGCGTGCATTCGCGTTGTTTCTCTCGCTCGGCCACCACGATGCGCATCTGCGCAAGATGGCGGTGGCACAGCGCGACCGCTGTGCGATCGTGCTCGAATCGATGGCACGCCATGCACCACAGTGCGACGTGGTGCCCGTTATCGGCGGCGGCTCATGCTGGGTCAAGCTGCCGCCGGGCATCGGTGCTGTCGATCTGGCGAAGCGCGCGGCAGCGCAGGGCGTGCTGATCGAACCGGGAGATGTCTTCTTCATGTCGGAGCAGCCGCCGGGCGGCTATTTCCGGCTCGGCTACCAGGCGATCGACGCCAGCGCAATCGACGCCGGGATCCAGACATTCGCGACCGTGCTGGCTGCCATGCAGGCCGATCTCGCGAGCCAGAGTTGACCCCCAGCTCAGCATTCGTGGGTAAACCCTCGCACCCTGGACCCATGGATTGACGCGATCTGGTGCTAACCGGACCCGCGCTCACCTTACTATCCTTCGTCCCGTCGTGAATGCGATGCGGCATGGCCGTTGCATCAGACCGATCACCAGGGCAGCCCGCTGCCACTCCACTCAACCCAGGAGATTTTGATGAAGTTCAAGACCACATGCCTCGCATCGCTGTTCGCAGCGTCGTCCCTTTTAATGGCCCACGGGGCGATGGCGACGACGTTCAAGGTTGCCGTGGGCGACGCCCAGGGCAGCACGCAATGGGAAATGGCCACCAAGTTCAAGTCTGCCTTCGAAGCCAAGACCGGTGGCAAGCACAAGATCGACCTGTTTCCGAATGGTCAGCTCGGCAGCGAGGAGACCACGGTCAACGCCGCCAGCATGGGTACGCTGGACATGTCGGTGCTGGCGATCAACAACGTCACCCCGTTCTCGCCCACCGTCGGCGTGCTGACACTGCCATATGTGATCCAGAGTGCAGCCGAGGCCAAGAAGCTGGTGACCGGCGAGATCGGCAAGGAACTGACGGCCAATACCGTGCGCGATGCCGGCGTGCGCATCGTCGGCTGGACCTTTACCGGTTTTCGCGTGCTGACCAATTCGAAGCGCCCGGTCAAGACCTTGGCCGACCTGAAGGGCCTGAAGATCCGCGTGCCGAAGAACGAGATCATGATCGCGACGTATCAGGCCTGGGGCATCAATCCGACGCCGATGGCCTGGTCGGAAACCTTTACCGCGTTGCAGCAGCGTGTGGTCGACGGCCAGGACAACCCGTACATCACGGTGTCCTCGATGAAATTCAACGAGGTGCAGAAGTACATCACCAACATTCGCTACGTGTTTTCGCTCGAGCCAATCATCGTGGGTGAGGCCACCTTCAAGAAGCAGCCGGCCGATGTGCAGAAGGCAATCATCGATGCCGGCGCCGAGGCCACCGAGCACAGCTACAAGTGGCTGCTCGAGTCAGAGGACAAGATCAAGAAAGATCTGACCGCCAAGGGCATGCAGATCATCGATCCGGCCGATGGCGAGAAGGAGTGGATCGCCAAGGCGACCACCGCTGTCTGGCCAAAGTTCTACGACAGCATTGGCGGCAAGGACAAGCTTGACCGCGTGCAGAAGGCCCTCGGCCGCTGATCCCGATAATTTGACCGTCTGACGGCGGTCGTTGTCGAACCGTGTTTCCGGTGCGGGCCTGGCGGCCTGCACTGATCCGAAAGTCCCCCATGTCTGCTGTCCACAAGACGCTCGCGTTGCTGAACAACGCCGAGACGTTGCTGTGCGAGGTGCTGCTCGCCGTTTTCGTGACCTTGCTGTTTGCGCAGATCCTGGCGCGCCAGCTGTTCGGATTCAACATCGCCTGGAGCGAGGAGCTGTCGACTTACATGTTCGTCTGGTTCGCCTATCTCGGCGCAGTGGTGGCGGCCAAGATGTCGGCCCACAACCGGGTGACGGTGCATTTCCAGCTGATGCCGAAATGGCTGTCGAAAACCTTGCTGACGATCGCCGACCTGTTGTGGGTCGCCTTCAATGTCTATTTCGTCTGGCTCAGCTACGACTTCGTCTTCCACAAGATGAACCTGTTCTGGAAGGCGCAGACGCTGGGTGTACCGATGAAATATGTCTACATGATCCTGCCGATCGCGTTCTCGCTGATGACCGTACGCATCTTGTGGAACATCTATCTGCGGGTGTTCAAGGGCATCGAGCCGCTCGATCCCGAGACCGAAGAACTCGAAAAACTCAAGCACCAGGCTGACGCGGCTTCGGCCTGATCGGCGACGGGGAGACACACGATCATGGAAGCCTACATCCCGGAACTGCTGTTCGGCGGTTTCATCATTCTGCTGCTGCTCGGCGCGCCAATCACGGTGGCGCTCGGTGGCGCGGGCATGGCCGCATACCTGGCGCTCGACAAGGATCCGATCGCGCTGGTGCAGATCGCATTCAACTCGGTCGGCAATTTCCCGCTGATGGCCTTGCCGGCTTTCGT
>JBDTQC010000485.1:0-3116 GCA_039932405.1 Ideonella sp. | reverse complement strand
CTAGCGGACCAGGCGCGCATCGCAATTGGCTCGGCCCGGCGCTGATGCTGGCTGGCGTGGCCTTGTCATTCGCGCCGGCCGTCGGCGGGCTGCCCTTGCCGGCCTACCTTGCAGTCGCGCTGCTGCTGTTGGGCGGCATCGTGGCGGTCCCGTCAGGCGTCAGCTTGCTGCTTCGCGCAGTGCCAGCGCCGCACAATCCGCTTGCCCTGCTGGCGGTGCAGCGCAGTCGGCATCAGCGACACACGGCCACCATTGCGGTGGCCGGCGTGGTCGCATCGCTGGCGCTTTCGGTCGCTCTGACGGTGATGGTCGCCAGCTTTCGGGATTCCGTCACCGAGTGGCTCGATACGGTGCTGCCGGCCGACCTGTACGCGCGCACGGCGGGCAGCGCAGCCAGCGACACGGCCTATCTGCCGCCCGAGCTGGCGGCCGCCGTCACGCGCTTGCCCGGCGTGGCACGTGTCGAAACCCAGCGGGTGACCCAGGTGCAGATGGCCGCCGATCAGCCGTCGGTCGCACTGATCGCTCGCCCGCTGCCCGACCCGGCGCGACGCCTGCCGTTGGTCGGCAAGCTGGCAGCGGTGGACGAAGGAGAAACCGCCGCCTATGTCAGCGAAGCGATGGTGTCGCTGTACGGGGCCCGTCTCGGCAGCCAGTTCATGTTGCCAATGCCCGACGGTCAGCGGGTGGCGGTGCGTGTCGCCGGGGTCTGGCGCGACTATGCCCGCCAAGGCGGTGCGGTTCTGTTGGCAAGCGCCGATTTCGAGCGCCTGACCGGCGACCGCCGCATCAATGATCTGGCGATCTGGTTGCGACCTGATGCGTCGCCGGCCGCGCTTCAGCAAGCGATCCGGCAACTGGTCGAACCAGCTTCGAGCGGGGCAGCCGCAAGCGAGGGCCAGGGTCTGATCGAATTTGCATCAGTGTCCGAGATCCGGGCCACGTCACTGCGCATCTTCGATCGCAGCTTCGCGGTCACCTATTGGCTCCAGGCGGTGGCCATTGCGATCGGTCTGTTCGGCATCGCCGCCAGTTTTTCGGCTCAGGTGCTGGCGCGCCGCAAGGAATTCGGTCTGCTCGCCCACCTCGGGCTGACACGTCGAGAAGTGTTGACCTTGGTGGCTGTCGAGGGCGCGGTGTGGACGGCGGCCGGCACCCTGCTCGGCCTGTTGCTCGGCATTGCCGTGAGCGTGATCCTGGTCAAGGTCGTCAATCCGCAGAGCTTTCACTGGACCATGGACCTGGTGCTTCCCGCCACGCGGCTGGCCGCCTTGTGCCTGGCGGTGATGGCGGCCGGCACGGCGACTGCCTGGATCGCCGCCAGAGCCGCCTCGGGGCGCGACCTGATACGGGCGGTCAAGGAGGATTGGTAGACCCAGCTGGCGCACCGGCCGGGCTTCATGCCGGGTTCGCGCGCCGCAACTCTGGTACAAGATCGCCCATGCTGCAATTTGCCGATATCCAAGCCGCCGCCGCCCGCCTCGAAGGGGTCGCCCACAAGACCCCGGTCGCTCGCTCACGCACCCTCGACAAGATGCTGGGCATGCAGGTGCTGATGAAGTGCGAAAACCTGCAACGCATGGGCGCGTTCAAGTTTCGCGGCGGCTACAACGCCGTCAACATCCTCGATGACGCGCAACGCGCGCGCGGCGTGGTCGCCTTTTCGTCGGGCAACCACGCACAGGCGGTGGCGCTGGCGGCCCAGTTGCACGGCTGTCGCGCCACCATCGTGATGCCACACGACGCGCCGCCACTGAAGCTCGCAGCCACCCGCGGCTACGGCGCCGACGTCGTCTTGTACGACCGCTACACCGAAGACCGAAATGCCATCGCCGCACGTCTGAGCGAAGAACTCGGCAGCGTGTTGATCCCGCCGTTCGACCACCTGCCAGTCATGGCCGGCCAGGGCACGGCCGCCCTCGAGCTGTTGCAGCAGACGCAAGCCGACGGTCCGCTCGATGCGCTGATCGTCTGCACCGGCGGTGGCGGCTTTCTGTCGGGCTGCGCGGTGGCGGCCAAGGCCTTGCAGCCGTCGATCGAGGTCTTCGGAGCAGAGCCCGAACGTGGCAACGATGTGCAGCAATCGCTGCGCAGCGGCCGCATCGTGGCACTGAAGGAGGTACCGCGAACGATCTGCGACGGTCAGCAGACCCAGGCGGTCGGCAAGCAGCCGTTCGAGGTCTTGCAGGCGATGGTCACCGACATCCTCGACGTTCCCGACCCGATCGTCGTCGACGCGATGCGGTTTGTCTTCGATCGCATGAAGCTGGTACTGGAACCGTCCGGCGCCTGCGCGCTGGCCGCGCTGATGCATCACCGCCAGCGGTTTGCGGGCCAGCGGGTGGGCGTCACATTGTCAGGCGGCAACATCGGAATCGATCGCTTCATTGCGCTGATGTCCGGCGCCGAACCGGTCGACTGAGGCGTTGCGCCCGGCCGGCTCAGTTGAGGGTCGGCGACCCCGGCGCCTGGGCTGCGAGCGGGGCAAACAGCTCACCGACATCGACCGCGTCGAAGTGGTACTTGATGCCGCAGAAGTCGCAGCCGACTTCGACCTGACCGCGCTCTTCGACCACGCTTTCGACTTCGTCGCGACCCAGGTTGGACAGCATCTGGGCCACCCGCTCGCGTGAACAGCTGCAGACAAATCGCGGCCCGAGCTCGCCCCGCATCGGTTCAAAGCGGCGCAGCGTCTCTTCCCAGAACAGGCGGCGCAAGACGCTGTCGACGTCGAGCGTCAGCAACTCCTCGGCAGTCAGGGTTGCCGCCAGCATTGCGATCCGATTGAAGTCTTCGCTGAGACCGATGCCGTCCTCGTTGCGTTGCCAACCCAGGTTGGCATCGCCCTCGACCGGCATGCGCTGGATCAGCAGGCCGGCCGCCACGTCGTCGTTGGCAGCCAGCACCAGCCGGGTGTCGAGCTGCTCGGACTGCAGCATGTAATGTTCGAGCACCTCGCTGAGTTGCTGCAAGGGCTCGCCGTGATCACCATGCAGTGGAACGACACCCTGATACGGCTGCTGGCCAGGCAATCGGTCGGTTGGATCGAGCGTGATCGCGCAGCGCCCCGTGCCGCCCGGGTTCAGCAAAGCCGCGATGCCAGCGCCAGCGCCGAC
>JBDTQC010000484.1:0-3128 GCA_039932405.1 Ideonella sp. | reverse complement strand
AACGCGGCGCCAGCGAAGTCAGCGTGACTCCGCTGGGCGAGGAAATCGTGCGCCAGGCGCAGCAGGTGATCGAGCAGGCCGCGGCGATCAAGGAGATCGCCAAACGTGGCAAGGACCCGGTGGCCGGGCCGCTGCGGGTCGGTGTGATCTATACGATCGGGCCCTATCTGCTGCCTGATCTGGTACGCGAGGCGATTGCCGCTGTGCCGCAGATGCCGCTGGTGCTGCAGGAGAATTTCACGGTTCGCCTGCTCGACATGCTGCGCACAGGTGAACTCGATTGCGCGATTCTCGCCGAGCCGTTTCCCGATACCGGTCTGGCCATTGCGCCGCTCTACGACGAGCCGTTCATGGTTGCGGTTCCGACCAGCCATCCACTCGCCAAACGCCAGTCGATCAGCGCAGAGGAACTGAAGAACGAAACCCTGCTGCTGCTCGGCACCGGCCACTGCTTTCGGGATCATGTGCTCGAGGTCTGCCCGGAATACGCTCGTTTCTCGAGTAACGCCGAAGGGATTCGCAAGAGTTTCGAGGGTTCCTCGCTCGAGACCATCAAGTACATGGTCGCCGCCGGAATGGGGTTGACGGTGGTGCCGATGCTCGGTGTAGCGAAAGAGACGCTGCCCCACATCACCTACATCCCGTTCAGCGGCTCGGTACCCACACGCCGCGTGGTCCTGGCCTGGCGGCGTACATTCACCCGCTATGAAGCGATTGCCGCCTTGCGCAATGCGATCTATTCCTGCGAACTCGAAGGCGTGACACGCCTGTCGTGAGCAGGCTGCGAGCATCGTCCAATCTTCAACATCGAACAGGAGTATTCATGGGCAAGAAGCACAAGACAGTGGAAATCAGCGGCAGCACCGGACCACGCATCAACATCGGCATCAGTGAAGAAGACCGCCACGCCGTTGCGTCCGGCCTATCGAATCTGCTGGCAGACACCTACACGTTGTACCTGACCACGCACAATTTCCACTGGAACGTGACGGGGCCGATGTTCAACAGCCTGCATGCCATGTTCATGGCTCAGTACACCGAGTTGTGGAATGCGGTCGATCCGATTGCCGAACGAATCCGCTCGCTGGGCGTTGCGGCGCCGGGCTCGTATGCGCAGTTCGGCAGCCTCACGTCGCTGAAAGATGCGCCGACCTCGCCGCCCAAGGCGATGGAAATGGTTGCCATCCTGGTCGAAGGACACGAAGGTGTGGCACGCACCGCGCGCAGCATCTTTGCCGCGGCCGAAGCCGCCAGCGACGAGCCGACCGCCGATCTGCTGACACAGCGACTCGCCGTGCACGAACAGGCGGCGTGGATGTTGCGGTCGATCCTGGTCGATTGATCGCCGGTGAGCGCGTTGCGGCAACCGGGCCAGGCGATGCGAATTGCCATCCTCGCCTTCGACGGCTGCAACGAGATCGACACCTTCGTTCCGCTCGGCTTGCTCAACCAACTTGCGGCGCTCGGTTGGAAAGCCGAGCTGGCGTGCCCTGCCAGCCACGTGACATCGATGAACGGCGTCACCTTGCAGGCCCAGCAGCCGCTCGAATTCGCCAACGAGGCCGACGCCGTCATCCTCGGTGGCGGCCTCTATGCACGCGCGATCGCCGAAAACGCCATGCTGATGGGCCGACTGCAACTCGACCCACTGCGCCAGTTGATCGGCGCCCAGGGCTCGGGCACCTTGCTGTTGGCACGGCTGGGCCTGCTTGGCGATGCCCCCGCCTGCACCGACCCGGCCACCAAGCCCTGGGTCGTCGAAGCCGGTGTGCGCGTCATCGATGAACCCTTTCACTGCCGCGGCCCGATCGCCACCGCCGGCGGCTGCATGGCGTCGCAGTACCTGGCCACCTGGCTGATGCTGAAGGGCACCGACCACACGACCACGGCGCATGCACTCGCCCAATCAGCGCCGGCCGGCGAAAACGATGCCTACGCCGAGTGGCTGCTGAGACGCGTGACGCGGGCGATGGAAAGTGAAAGCGAACTGCCGGACGAGCGCTCATCCCGCCTGCGCCATTGACGACAGCGACCGGAGATTGACAACCGCGCGCCAATGGCGGGCCACGGTGCGGTCATGTCGGCGAGCGCAGCCACCGATAATTGCACCTTTCCACTGTGAGGCTGCAGCGATTGCCGGTCGCCTGAGCGCTTGATGTTGACCGAAACCCCCACCTCGTCCGCCACGTCTGCCCTGCGCAAGGAAGTGCGCCGCCGCCGCACATTCGCGATCATTTCGCACCCCGACGCCGGCAAGACCACGCTCACCGAGAAGCTGCTGCTGTTTTCCGGAGCGATCCAGATCGCCGGTTCGGTGAAGGCGCGCAAGGCAACCCGGCATGCGACGTCCGACTGGATGGAGATCGAGAAGCAGCGCGGCATATCGGTGGCGTCGTCGGTGATGCAGATGGAATACCGCGATTGCGTGATCAACCTGCTGGATACGCCCGGGCACCAGGATTTTTCCGAGGATACCTACCGGGTGTTGACCGCGGTGGATGCAGCGCTGATGGTGATCGATGCCGCCAACGGCGTCGAACCGCAGACCCGGCGCCTGCTGCAGGTGTGCAGGGCGCGCAACACGCCGATCCTGACCTTCGTCAACAAGATGGACCGCGAGGTCAAGGAGCCGCTCGACCTGATGGACGAGATCGAACGCGAGCTGGGCATGGAAGTCGTGCCCTTCACCTGGCCGGTCGGCATGGGCAAGGCCTTTCACGGCGTGATGGACTTGCGCGAGCAGCAGATGCGCGTGTTCAGCCCGGGCGAGGATCGGGATCACCACAATGACGAGATCCTGCTCGGGCTCGACAACCCGGCTTACGCACAGCGCTTCGGTATGCAGTACGAACAGGCACAGGGCGAGATCCAGTTGTTGACCGATGCCGCACCACCGTTCGACAAGGCGCAGTTCCTGGCGGGCCGCCAGACGCCGATGTTCTTCGGATCGGCGGTCAACAACTTCGGGGTTCGCGAAGTTCTCGATGCGCTGGTCGATCTGGCACCGCCGCCGGGCAGCCGCCTGGCCATGCAGCGCGAGGTGGCGCCTGATGAGCCCAAGTTCAGCGGCGTTGTCTTCAAGATCCAGGCCAACATGGACCCGGCGCACCGCGATCGGATTGCTTTCC
>JBDTQC010000483.1:0-3129 GCA_039932405.1 Ideonella sp. | reverse complement strand
GATCCGAAATCCAATCCTGCTTCCAACGTTTCAACTGCCATGACCGCACTCCTTGCCTTGCAATTGTGCCTGCCCTTGCGCATGCATCACCCAGTCGCCGGAGCATCGTATTCGAACGCTCACGGGCAAACCCGGTAACAATTCGGTGATGAACTTGCGCATCACGACAGCATTGATCACGACAGCATCAGCCAGCCCTGCCATCAGCGCTCGCGCAGAGGTTCGACACTTCGTCTGCCTGTCCAGTCATTGAAAGCGATGCACGGGGCAACCCTCCTGTTGCTGGTTCTGGCCGCCGGATTGACGAGCCAGTGGCTGGCCTGGCGCCTGCGGCTGCCGGCGATCGTCGTGCTGATCGCGGCCGGCCTGGTACTCGGTCCGATGACGGGTGTGATCCGGATCGGCATGTCACAGGGCGAACTCGGCGAACTGATCGGCCTGGGCGTCGCGATCATCCTGTTTGAAGGGGGCATGGACCTCAAGCTCGGCGAGTTCCGTCGGGTTGGCCATGGTGTCGGCCGCCTGACGCTGGTTGCGCCGCCGATCGCCTGGTTGCTCGGCAGTGCCGCCGCACACTATCTGGCCGGGCTGAGCTGGCCCGTCGCAATCGTGCTGGGCGCAATCATTGTCGTGACCGGACCGACGGTGATTTTGCCGCTGCTGCGCCAGGCTCGCCTGAACAAGGAAACCGCGTCATTGCTGAAGTGGGAAGGGATCGTCAACGATCCGATGGGTGTCTTGCTTGCGGTCCTCACATTCCAATACCTGACCATCGGCGGCGGCGTCAGCCAGACGCTGAGCGGCCTGGCCGCCGCGCTCGCCGCTGCAGCCGTTTTCGGGGGCTTCGGCGGCTGGGTAACCGGCAAGCTGTACCAGCGCGGTGCGGTGCCCGAGCATCTGAAGCCGCCCATCCTGATGGTGCTGGTGCTGGTTGTCTATTGGGCCAGCAACCTGGTCCAGAACGAAGCCGGGTTGCTCAGCGTCACGCTGATGGGCATGGTCGTTGGCAACATGGATCTGGTCGAGCGTGAATCGCTGCAACGCTTCAAGGAGAACCTCACCGTTGTGCTGCTGTCGGTGTTGTTCATCGTCATTCCGTCGCAGTTGCAGATCAGCCAGCTGCAATTGCTCGACTGGCGCGTGCTGCTGTTCGTCGTGGCGGTGTTGCTGGTGGTGCGCCCGTTGACGATCGCCGCGGCAACCATCGATGCGCCGATGCGCCGCGAAGACAAGCTGCTGCTCGGCTGGATCGCACCGCGCGGCATCGTCGCCGCCGCAACCGCCGGCATCTTCGGGCCCGAGCTGGTGGCCAGTGGTTATCCCGATGCGGTCAAGCTGCTGCCGATCACGTTCACGGTCATCATCGTGACGGTACTCGTGCACGGCCTGACGATCGGGCGGCTCGCGCGCCACCTTGATCTGGCCGCGCGCAACGACAACGGGCTGCTGATCGTCGGCTCGTCACCGTTTGCAGTCGAGTTCGCGCGCGTGCTGAAGCGGCTGGAAATCGACGTGCTGCTGGTCGATGGCGTGTATCAGCGGCTGAAGGATGCGCGGATGGAAAACCTCGATGTCTACTACGGCGAGATCCTGTCCGAACACGCCGAACACACGCTCGAGGCGCAACATCTGAACCACCTGTTGAGCGGCACGGTCAACGACTTCTACAACGCGCTGGTTTGCAAGGCGCAGGGTCGGCGCTTCGGCCACCACCGCACCTTTCAGTTTGCCACCCCCCAGAGCTCCGGGCCCGAGCTGCGGCGGCTGACACTGCAACAGCGGGGCTATTTCGCTTTCGGCCCGGAAGCCACTTTCGAGCTGCTGCACCAGCGATTGACCGAGGGCTGGAAGGTCCAGACGACCAAGCTCAGCAAATCGTACGGCTGGAGCGAATTCTCCAGCCGGCAAGGCGAACTGGGCACGGCCTGGCTGCTGCTGGGCGGCGTTTCGGCATCAGGCATGTTGCGGCTGTATTCATCCGAGCAGCGCTTCAAGCTCGAAGCCGGCTGGACTGCGATCTATTTCGCGCCCGAGGTGCTGCGCGAAGGCAAGGCCAATGCCAGCGAAGCCGCCAGCCAATCAGGTTCTCAGGCAGATTCTCAGGCCGGCAGCGAACGCTCGAGCAGCGAGGCGATGTCAACGTTGCGGGCGTCGTAGCCGCCGACCACCCTGCCCCATGCGGCATCACCCAGCCGGGTTGCAATGAAGGCGTCGGCGACAAAAGCGGGCGCCGATTCACGCAGCAGCGCGGCCTGCGCCACCAGCACCAGACGCTGCGCCAGCAGCCGCGCATTTCTTTCGAGGTGGTCGGGCGGCGCGCCTAGCAATTCGCGCAGCGCATCGATCTCGCCGGTCACGGCGGCATCGGAAGCGGCCGCGTGCCGCAGCTGGTCGAGCCACTCGAAAACCGCATCGGGCTCGCGGGCAAGCACCCGAATCACGTCCAGACACATCACGTTGCCGGAGCCCTCCCAGATCGAATTGACCGGCGCCTCGCGGTACAAACGGGCCATGCAGCCAGGTTCGACATAACCGTTTCCGCCGAATACCTCGAGCGCTTCGCCAACCACCTCGACGGCTCGTTTGCAGACCCAGAATTTGGCGGCCGGCGTGAGCAGGCGTTTCCAGATCCGCTCGCGAGGATCGTCGGTGCGCTCGAACGCGGTGGCCAGGCGCATCGCCAGTGCCAATGCCGCCTCGCTTTCGAGCGCCAGATCGGCCAGCACCGTCCGCATCAACGGCTGCTCGGCCAGCACACGGCCGAATGCCATGCGGCGCCGCGCATAGGCCAACGCCTGCACGGCCGCCTGACGGATGAAGGCCGCGCTGCTGGTGACGCAGGCCAGGCGCGTATAGCTTGCCATCTCGATGATGGTTGGAATGCCACGTCCCGGCTCACCGATCAGGATGCCATGGGCCTGGTCAAACTCGACCTCGCTGCTTGAATTGCTGCGATTGCCGAGCTTGTCCTTCAGGCGCTGGATCAGAATGCCATTCTTGCTGCCGTCGGGCCGCCAGCGCGGCACGAAAAAGCATGAGGGTCCGGCATCTGCGAGCTGAGCGACCACCAGATGCGCATCACACATCGGCGCCGAAAAGAACCACTTGTGCCCGGTCACGGCAAAACGC
>JBDTQC010000482.1:0-3135 GCA_039932405.1 Ideonella sp. | reverse complement strand
CGTTCATGACCGGCACCTGGAAGATCGCACCCTGCCTGGCCTTCGGCAACACCGCGGTGCTGAAGATGAGCGAGCTCTCGCCGCTGAGCATCTCGCGCTTCGGCGAACTGGCCACCGAGGCCGGCCTGCCGCCGGGCGTGCTCAACATCGTGCACGGCTTCGGCAAGGAGACCGGCGAGCCGTTGTGCAGCCACCCCGACGTGCGCGCGATCTCGTTCACCGGGTCGACGGCCACCGGCCAGCGCATCGTGCAGAACGCCGGCCTGAAGAAGTTCAGCATGGAGCTCGGCGGCAAGAGCCCGTTCGTGATCTTTGACGACGCCGACCTCGACCGCGCACTCGACGCCGCGATCTTCATGATCTTCTCGAACAACGGCGAACGCTGCACGGCCGGCTCACGCATCCTGGTGCAGCAATCGATCTATGCCGATTTTGCGCAGAAGTTCGCCGAGCGGGCCAGACGCATCACCGTCGGCGATCCGATGGACACGAAGACGATCGTCGGTCCGATGATCAGCCAGGCCCATCTGGCAAAGGTGCGCAGCTACATCGACCTGGGACCGAAAGAAGGCGCCACGATGCTCTGCGGCGGCACTGATGCCCCGGAGCTGCCGGCCTCGATGCGCAGCGGGAACTTCGTGAAGCCGACCGTCTTTGCCGATGTCGACAACCGCATGCGCATCGCCCAGGAGGAGATCTTCGGCCCGGTGGCCTGCCTGATCCCGTTCCGCGACGAGGCCGACGCCATCGCCCAAGCCAACGACATTCAGTACGGCCTGTCGAGCTACGTCTGGACCGAGAACATCGGTCGTGCGCACCGCGTGGCCGCTGCGGTCGAGGCCGGAATGTGCTTCGTCAACAGCCAGAACGTGCGTGACCTGCGCCAGCCCTTCGGCGGCACCAAGGCCTCCGGGACAGGCCGCGAGGGCGGCACCTGGAGCTACGAGGTCTTTCTGGAGCCCAAGAACGTGGCCGTATCGCTGGGCTCGCACCATATTCCCCACTGGGGCGTCTGATCCAGGGCTGCAGGCCCGATCAAGGAGAGTTGTCATGAATCGTCGTTCCATCATCCAGTTGTTGGCTTTGGCCGCGGCTCCCCGGCTGGCCCTTGCACAAGCGTGGCCGGCCAAGCCGCTGCGCTGGGTCGTGCCGTTTCCGCCGGGCGGCACCACCGACGTGGTGACCCGCCTGGTGGCCGCTGAAATCTCGCGCTCGTTGCAACAGGCAATTGCAGTGGACAACAAGCCGGGTGCCGGCACCGTGATCGGCGTCGATCTGGTGGCCAAGGCACCACCCGATGGCTTGACGCTGTTGACGGTGGCCAACAGCTTTTGCGTCAACCAGACGCTGGTCAAGAAGCTGCCCTACGACGGCCTGCGCGACTTCAAGCCGGTCGCGTTGATGGGGCTGTCCGAGCATGTATTGGCAGCTCGCACCGGCCTTGGCGTGAAGACGCTGGCGGATCTGAAAGCGCTCGCACTGCGCCGTCCGGGGGAGTTGAGCTACGCATCGTTCGGGATTGGAACGTCGGCGCACCTGTCTGGCGAAATGCTGAAGACCGCGCTCGGAATCGATCTGATCCATGTGCCGTACAAAGGTCAGGCTCCGGCGCTCGCCAACCTGCTCGGTGGTCAGGTCGATCTGATGTTCGGCAACTGGCCCGAGTTCCGCACCCATGTCAGGGCCGGCAAGCTGATCGCAGTGGGAATGGCCACCCATGCGCGGTCGATCTACGCGCCCGAAGTGCCGACGCTGGCCGAGCAAGGCCTGCCGTTGGAGAGCAACTCGTGGAACGGCCTGCTGGTACGCAGCGGCACGCCCGATGCGGTGGTGCAGAGACTGTCGGCCGAGGTCCAGAAGGCGCTCAAGTCACCGACCGTCGCGCAGGCGTTTGCGGAAGGCGGCATTGCCGCGCAGCCAGGAACGCCCGAGCAATTTTCAGCCTTCATCGCCAGCGAGATCGACAAGTACGCCGTCATCATCCGCAAGGCCGGCATCACGGCCGACAACTGAACAGGAGGCTGATATGGGAAAGGTTGCGCTTGCCGCCAAGGTCACCCACGTACCGTCGATGTACCTGAGCGAACTGGAAGGCCCACGCAAGGGCAGCCGCCAGGACGCGATCGACGGTCATGTCGAGATCGGTCGCCGCTGCCGCGAGCTGGGCGTCGACACCATCGTTGTGTTCGACACCCACTGGCTCGTCAACGCCAGCTATCACATCAATTGCGCGCCTCAGTTTGCGGGCACCTACACCAGCAACGAGTTGCCGCACTTCATCAGCAACCTGGCGTTCGCGTTCCCGGGCAACCCGCAACTGGGGCAGCTGCTAGCCAAGGTATGCAACGAGCATGGCGTGGAGACGCTGGCGCACCCTGCAACCACGCTCGGTCCCGAGTACGGCACGCTGGTACCGATGCGCTACATGAACACCGACCAGCACTTCAAAGTGGTGTCGGTGTCGGCACTGTGCACGGTTCACTACCTGAACGACAGCGCGCGGCTGGGCTGGGCGATGCGCAAAGCGGTGGAAGATCACTACGACGGCACGGTGGCGTTTCTTGCCAGCGGCAGCCTGAGCCACCGCTTCGCGCAGAACGGCCTGGCACCCGAATATGCGTTCAAGATCTGGAGCACCTTTCTCGAAACGCTGGATCGCGAAGTGGTGGAGATCTGGAAGCGCGGCGACTGGAAGACCTTCTGCGAGATGCTGCCCGAGTACGCGAGCAAGGGCCACGGCGAAGGCTTCATGCACGACACCGCGATGCTGCTCGGCGTGCTCGGCTGGTCGGCCTACGAAGGCAAGGCCGACGTCGTGTCGCCCTATTTCGGTGCCTCGGGCACCGGGCAGATCAACGCCGTCTTTCCGGTCACGCCACAGGACGGCCATGCGGTACCGAAGGCTGTGGCTTCCGCGGCCGACGGCTACTCCACGATCGCAACGCGGCTGTAGATCACAACCCCGCCACAACCGGCAGAGCGCCATGCCCCATCTTGTCATCCTCTACAGCGGCAACCTCGATTTGCGCACCGACATGCCGGTGCTGTGCCGCAGCCTGGCCGACACCATGCTGGCGCAGCGCGACGAGGCCGGCAAGGCCGTGTTCCCGCCCGGCGGCACGCGCGTGCTCGCGT
>JBDTQC010000481.1:0-3149 GCA_039932405.1 Ideonella sp. | reverse complement strand
CCTTCGTCGGTCTGCAAGCTCGGGCGGCCACTCAGCACATAGATGAATTCATCCTGCCGCGTATGGGCATGGCGCAACGCAGAAACCGAATGCGGTGCCAGGCGAGTCAGGTTGACGCCGAAATTCTGCAGCCCGAAAACCGCTCCGAGCGCGCGCTTCTCACGGCCGGCCATCATCGATGCAAACGGCTCGGGATAGTTGGAGAGCTTCGACCTCGGTGCCACCTCGGCGGCATTGATCGCAACCGGAAAGATGCCCGGTAAGGGCGCCGATGCGCAATCGGCGCCTTGCTGGCGGCCTTTCCAATCGTCGGCGAGCAGGCCGTAGAAGTTGGTGTCGACAGCCTGGCCCTGGTTCACCCAGCGCTGCCGCAATGTGCCTTCGCAGTTGAAACCCAGCCTGTGCAGAAGACGGTTGGACGCCAGGTTGTCGGGATTGACCTGAGCCTCGATGCGGCGGATGGCCATTGCCGAGAAGACATGCGAGCACACGGCGTTCAAGGCCTCGAACATCACGCCGCTGCCCCAATGCAGTCGGCCCAGCACGTAGCCGAGTTCGATGCGGGCGCTCGGCTCTTCGTAGCGGAACAGCAGCACGGTGCCGATCACCTTGCCACTGTCACGCAACACCATGGCAAGCTGCTGCCCGCTGCCGGCGGCTTCGACCGCACGCGTGCGCTTCAGCCAGGCCTGTGCGTCGTCCGATGTTTGCCAGTTGACGTATGGGAGAAAGCGCGTGACCTGGGCATCACCATTGATTTCGAACAGGTCGTCGAGATCGCTTTCGGTCACCCCACGCAGCGTCAATCTCGGGGTGGTGATCGAATCGATGATTTGCAAGGGCATCGCGAAAGCTCCAGTTCGGAAACAGGTTGGAGAAGTGCAAACTCAGTTCAGGCCCGGCTTCAGTGCAGCACGTGAAGGTGCAACGGCCGCGGCGCTCACCGGCGGGGCATCGGGCCAACTACTGCGCGTCAGCACACCGGCTGCCAGCCGCGCCAGGCCGGGCGCCATCTGAATGCCATAACCACCCTGCCCGGCCAGCCAGAACAAGGCCTCGACATCCGCATCGAACCCCACCACCGGCGAACGGTCGGCAACAAAGCTGCGCAGCCCGGCCCAGCGATGACCGATGCGCTCGACACGAACCGTGGTCGCACGCTCGAAGCGATCCACCGCCAGTGCCACGTCGATTTCTTCGGGCATCACGTCGCAAGGCGGCATCGGATCCTCGTTGGCTGGCGACAGCAGCAACTGGCCGGCGTCGGGCTTGAAATAGAAGGTCTCGTCGGTGTCGATCACCAACGGCCAGTCGCGAATGTCATGGCCCGAGGGGGCAGGCAGCAGCACGGCGGTACGCCGCATCGGCTGCAGACCGATCGGGCGCGCACCGAGTTGCGTTGCCACCTGATCGGCCCATGCGCCGGTGGCATTGACGAGCAGCGGCGCTGCAACGGTACCCGCGCGCGACCGCACGGTCCAGATGCCGGCATCTCGTTCGATTCGCAACTCGTCAGCCCCCAGCAGCAGGTCGACTCTCGCGCGTTTCGCCATCCGCAGGTAGCCCTGGTGCAAAGCCGCCACATCGATGTCATGGCCGCTCTCGTCGACCAGGCCGCCAGCCAACCACTCGCGGCGCAGGATCGGCACCCGCCGCATCGCCTCGTTCACGTCGACCCGGCGCAGACCCGACGCTCGGTCCGACGCGTTCAGCATCGCGTCGATCGAACTCGATCGCGGCGCGTCGGCGACGAAAAGACAACTGCGCGGACTCAGCAGCGGCAGATCGGCCAGACCGTCCGGGGGGTGTTCGAGGAATCGACGGCTGGCGCGCGTCAAGGCCCGAACCGTCGGGTTGCCATAACTCTCGAAGAACATCGCTGCCGACCGGCCGGTGGCGTGCCGGCCGGGCTGCGCCTCGATCTCGACAATGCTGACGCGCAGGCCGCCGTTCACGGCCAGCTCATAAGCGAGCGAAGCACCCGCCATGCCGGCGCCGAGGATGACGACATCGCTGAGCGTGGTCACAGTGGCAGCGCGCTCGTGTTTTTGATCTCCGACAGGCACACGCTCGAGCGCATGCTGTTGACGCCGGGCAGCAGGATCAATCGATCCATCAGAAATTGCGACAGTGCACGCAGATCACGCGCCACGATCTTCACGACGTAATCGAAGTCTCCGGTCACCGAATAACACTCGAGTACTTCAGGCATCGCAACGATCGCATCGGTAAATTTGGTCAGGTCACGAATATGCCCCTTTTCCATCGCAATGTGGATGAAGGCGACCACGCCGAGATCGAGGCGGTCGCTGTCCAGGCGGGCTTCATAACCCCGGATGAAACCCGCCTCCTCGAGGCGCTTGTGGCGCCGATGGCTTTGCGCTGGCGACAGCCCGACCGCTTGCGCCAGGTCGAGATTGGACGCGCGGCCGTTCAACTGCAGGAAATCGAGGATCTTGCGATCGATGCGGTCGAGCGCGATATCGATCAAACTTATCTCCTGGCCAGCCACGAATGCCGAACATTATTTCCTGTTTCATTCAACTACGGCTATTTTGGCAAACCTATTGCGCGGCTTTCGTTGCAAACTGTCGAATCCGGGCAGGGCCGATAGAGCCCCCACCCGCATCGCGCGCACTGCACCGCCCGTACCGCTCGGGCTGTCAGCTGGTGCATGCTTGCCACAACAAACCGAACAGGAGACGACATGAGCGATCTGTATGACAACCCGATGGGTCTGATGGGCTTCGAGTTTGTCGAATTTGCCTCGCCGACGCCCGGTGTGCTGGAACCGGCTTTCGAGAAGATGGGTTTTGCCAAGGTCGCTGTGCACCGGTCGAAAGATGTCGTGTTGTATCGGCAAGGCGACATCAATTTCATCGTCAACAACGAGCCGCGCAGCGCGGCCGCCTATTTCGCCGCCGAACACGGGCCGTCGGCGTGCGGCCTGGCCTTTCGCGTGCGCAATGCGCACCAGGCTTATGCACGCGCGTTGGAGCTCGGTGCTCAGCCGATCGAGATTCCGACCGGACCGATGGAGTTGCGGTTGCCGGCGATCAAGGGCATCGGTGGCGCGCCGCTGTACCTGATCGATCGCTTCGAGGACGGCAAGTCGATCTACGACATCGACTTCGAGTTCCTGCCCGGCG
>JBDTQC010000480.1:0-3152 GCA_039932405.1 Ideonella sp. | reverse complement strand
TCGCCATCGATCCGGTAGGCGTAACGTGTTTTCTCGGCGGCGTTCACCCGTTCCAGTTCATGCCAGCCATCGGGCAACAGGCGCATCTCCAGCGTCGTATCGCTCGTATCGAGCGCAATGCCGACCTCGTTGAGCAGCACCAGATCAACGCGCCGCGCGCCCGGTGCCCACAGTCTGAATGAGGCGGCGCCGCCCGGCTCGATGCGCGTGCCGAACGGCATCTTGTGCTGGAAGTTCATCAGGGGTCGAATGTTCGGTCAGCGCAATCGCTCATCGCGGTCGCGCGGAAACCAGCGCTCGAGCAGACGTGAAGCACGGTGCCGACCGCCGATGCCGAACGACAACGCCAGTGCGAAGACGACGCCGCCCAGCAGGATCAGGAAGGTCTGCTGGATCAGGCCGCCGCCGATGTCCAGGTGGTCGACGGCCAGCAGGATGACGAAGGCCATCACGCCGTATCGCATCAGCTGGCCCAGCAGCTCGGAGTCACCGATGCCTGCACCCTGGCAGTAACCTTGCACCGCATTGCCGGCAAACCGCGCGAAATAGCTGCCGAATACAAGTACCAGCAAGGCAACCAGAAGCCGCGGAACGAACAACAGGATCTTGCTGAGCAGGTCGGTGACCTGACTCAGGCCGAGGCCGTTGAAGGCGATGATCAGCGATGCCAGGATGATCAGCGCATAGGCGATCCAGCCAAACAGATCGGTGGTGTCCTTGCGAGATCCGCCTTGCTGCAAGAAGCCGTCGATGCCCGCGCGCTCGGTAAGCACATGAAAGTTGAGCGCTCGCAGGGTCTTGACGACGCCGATGCGAAACGCCTTCGCAATCAGCCAACCAAGCAGCAGGATGCCGATCGCAATCGCGAGCCGGGGCAGGAAAGCGCCAATCTGCAGCAGAAAGCCGCGCAGGGGTTCGAGCATGACGTCGATGTGTTGCATGGGTGTGCTTTCTCTCGTTTCAGGAAGTCACGCCAAGCAGCGTGGCAATGCCGGCCAATGGCACCTCGATCCAGTCGGGCCGGTTGTCGATTTCGTAACGCAGTTCGTACAAGGCCTTCTCGAGCTCGAACAGATCCAGCATCGCGCCCGCGGCCCGGAACTGTTCAGCGTCAGCGTACAGGCCGCCGGCAACCGCCAGGTCGCGATAGGTTTGCAGGAAGCCTTCGCGAATCCGGCCCTCCCAGTCGCGTGCGAGTGGCGCCAGCCGGTCGAGTTCGGCTGGCGACTTCGCGGCCTGTTGCAGCGCGGTGTGGCGCGCGTAGTCGAATGATCGCAACATGCCGGCCACGTCGCGCAGTGCGCTTTGTTTGGCGCGCCGCTCCTCCAGGCTGCGGGTCGGCTCGCCTTCGAAATCGATCAACAGAAAATCGTCGCGTGTGATCAGTACCTGGCCCAGGTGCAAATCGCCGTGCAAACGGGTCAGCAGGCCCACTGGAGCGCTTGTTGCCAAGGCATCGATGCGCTCGAGCAAGGCTTCACGTGCCGCCAGGATCCTCTTTGCCAGCGCGGCCGACGCCGCTGGCCAGCCGGCCTGCGCGTTTTCGAGCAGCTTGAGCGTTGCCAGTGCTTCAGCGCGGATGGCCGTGCCCCAGCGTTGCAGATCTTCTGCCTGAACCGGTTCCGGATCGAAGCCGGCGTCGCCGGTGCGCCGCGCCAGTGCGATGTGCAGTTCAGCGATCCGGCTGGCCAGCACCTGCGCGCGATCGACCATTGGCTCGATGCCTTCGCGCGATCCGCCATCGGCCTCGGCCGAGGCCTCCAGCAGGCGCTTGAGCTGCTCGACGGCAAACTGCCAGGCGTCGCCCTGGTTGGCGACCTGCGCCTGCAGCAGCGCCAGAGTCCACAGCGATCCGTCGGCGTCGACATACTGGACGCTGCCTGCCACCGGCACGCAGTGCTTGAAATTGACCACATCGGTCAGGAACCGGCCCATCTCGAGTTCGAGGCCGACGCCCGGCTGCATCCGGCGGTAGGCTTTCAAGAACAACTTGTCGCCGAGCAGCGAAACCGAATTGCTGCTGTTGGTCAGGCGGTGCAGCGGCAGTGTGGGCTCGGCCAGTGCATCACCGACCAGCGCCGCAAAACTGGCGCCACGCCTGAACAGGAAACGCCCCTTGTCGGCCTTGGTTTCATGTTGCTGGCCGATTGCCTCGACCAGCGTTCGACAGAACGCCTCGTCGGCCATCGCGTCGGCCAGCACGCCCATCTTCGCGAGCTGCCGCACCTTGGCTACCGCGACCGGTGCCAGCGCGCGGGTGCGTTCTTCGTCATCGTCATCGTAGGCCAGCGACATCGGTACGAAATAACGTGCCGACCCGCCGGCTGCGCTGTCGACATCAACGTCGACCAGCGACAGCAGCCACTCGCTTCGCCCCTTGCCGAGCCGGCCCTGATCGACCAGGCGCGCGCGTGTCGGTGTTTCGTTCTTGGTCGCGTACCAGCGCTGGCGCAGCATGAAGCGCGGCAGCAGATCGGATTCGAGCTGATTGCGGGTCTTCTCGGCCATGCCGATGCGCCAGGGCACGACCTTGCCGCGGAAGAAACTGTTCCAGTCGTCGAACAGCACCAGCACCGGCAGATCCTCGATCGGCAGGCGATCGGTGTGCCAGCTCGGCGGTGCCACCTCGAGGGACAGGCGAAACCAGAAGAAGCCGTAGCCCGGCAGCGTCATCAGATAGGGCAACTCGCCGATCGGCGGGAACGGGTTGCGACCCATCATCTCGACCGGGACCCGACCTTTCCACGCACCAAGCTCGAGCTCCACCGGCTGCGCAGTGCGACTGATATTGGATACGCACAGAATCACATCATCACCGTGCTCGCGCACATACGCCAGCACCTTGCGATTGCCCGGATGCAGCATCGTGAAGTGGCCCCGACCGAAGGCCTTGCTGCCGCTGCGCACGGTCAGCAGCCGGCGTGTCCAGGACAGCAGCGACGAAGCCTCGCGCGATTGCGCCTCGACGTTGACCGCCTCGAAGCCGTAGATCGGATCCTGGATCGGCGGCAGGTACAGGCGCTGCGGATCGGCGCGCGAGAAGCCGCCGTTGCGGTCCGGCGTCCACTGCATCGGGGTGCGCACGCCGTCGCGGTCACCGAGGAAGATGTTGTCGCCCATCCCGATCTCGTCGCCGTAGTAGAGGACGGGGC
>JBDTQC010000479.1:0-3152 GCA_039932405.1 Ideonella sp. | reverse complement strand
CTACGGTGCGCTCGGCACGCCGATCATCACGATGGCCAAGGTGCACGGCTACGACTTGATGGCGCTCTCATCCATGGTCGGCCGCATCCTGCCGCTGTTCTCCCTGCTGGTGCCGTTCTGGTTGATCTGGGCCTTTGCCGGACGCAGGGCGATGCTGGAAATCTGGCCCGCCATTCTGGTGTCCGGGTTGAGCTTTGCGATTCCGCAGTATCTGGTCTCGAACTTCGTCGGGCCCGAGCTCGTCGACGTCATCGCTGCCATCAGCTCGATGGTCTGCCTGATCCTCTTTCTGCAGGTGTGGAAGCCGAAGACGATCTGGACTTCGACGTCGCTCGGCCGGCGCGAGGATCGTGTGGGCGCCGGCCCGGGCGCGGCGGCTGGTGCGGCCGGGGGCAAGACCTTCACCCGGCATCCGCGCGACGTCGTCATCCGCGCCTGGCTGCCTTGGCTGATCCTGAGCGTGTTCGTGTTCGCCTGGGGCCTGCCGCCGGTCAAGAACGCGCTGAACGCGATCTACGCGCCGTCGTTCCCGATCAGCGGACTGAACAACGTCATCGAAAAGATGCCGCCGGTGGTGATCAAGCCGACCAAGGAGGGCGCGGCCTACACGCTGAACCTGCTGTCGGCGACGGGCAGCGGCATCCTGCTGTCGGCGATCATCGGCGGCCTCTTCATGAAGTACAACCTGCTGCGCCTCATCCAGGAGTACGGCAAGACGATCTGGAAGGTGCGCTACTCGCTGCTGACCATCGTGCTGATGCTCGGCTTGGGCACGCTGACGCGCTATTCGGGACTCGACACGACGCTGGGTCTGGCATTTGCCAACACGGGGGTGTTGTATCCGTTCTTCGGCACACTGATGGGCTGGCTCGGCGTCGCGCTGACCGGCTCCGACACCGCGTCGAACGTGCTCTTCGGCGGCATGCAGCGGGTCGCTGCCGAGCAGCTCGGGCTCAGCCCCAACCTGATGGGTGCCGCCAACAGCGCCGGCGGTGTGATGGGCAAGATGATCGACGCGCAGTCGATCGTCGTCGCGTCGACGGCCACCGGCTGGTTCAACCACGAAGGCGACATCCTGCGCTTCGTGTTCTTCCACTCGCTGGCGCTGGCGTCACTGGTCGGGCTGTTCGTGACGCTGCTGGCCTACGTCTACCCGTTCACGCTGTTGGTGATCCGGTGAACGGCGCCTACCGCGCGCAAGCACGACTGCAGTGAAACGCGCACTTGCGGCCTTCGGCATGGCTGGCAGGTTGGCTCCAGCACCGGCTGCCGACAGCCTGCGGCACACGCTCTGAGCCGTTGCAACGGTCAGCCATGCATCTGAACGAGCCGCACGCCGCCAGACTCGGTCGCCGCCACAAGATCGTCAGCGCTGCCGACGCGGTGCGGTTGATCCACGACGGCGACACCGTCGCCACCGGCGGCTTCGTCGGCATCGGCTTCGCCGAAGGCATTGCGCTGGCACTGGAAGCGCGCTTCCTGGCCGCTGCCGCCGAGACCGGCAGCGGTTCGCCGCGCGGGCTGACGCTGGTCTACGCCGCCGGCCAGGGCGACGGCCAGCAGCGCGGCCTGAATCACTTCGGTCATCGTGGCATGCTCAAGCGCGTGGTCGGCGGCCACTGGGGTTTGGTCCCGGCGCTTCAGGCGCTGGCGGTGGCCGGTGAGATCGAAGCCTACAACCTGCCGCAAGGCGTCATCTCGCACCTGTTCCGCGACATCGCCGCCGGCAAGCCGGGCAGCCTGAGCCGCATCGGTCTGGGTACCTTCGTCGACCCGCGGCTGGGCGGCGGCAAGGTCAACGACCGCACCACAGAGGACTTGGTGCGGCTGCTGCAGATCGACGGCGAGGAGGTGCTGTTCTACAAGGCCTTCCCGATCCACGTCGGCATCATCCGCGCAACCACCGCCGACGCCGACGGCAACCTGACGATGGAGCGCGAGGCTCTGACGCTCGAGGCGCTTGCCATCGCGATGGCTGCGCACAACAGCGGTGGCATCGTCATCGCGCAAGTCGAGCGGCTGGCCGAACGCGGTTCGCTGAACCCGCGCCAGGTCAAAGTGCCGGGCGTACTGGTCGACTGCGTCGTCGTCGCCGAAGACGCTGCGCACCACATGCAGACATTCGTCACACAGTACAGCGCCGCGTTCGCCGGTGAGATCCGTGTGCCGGTGGACACGCTTTCGCCTCTGCCGTTGGGCGCGCGCAAAGTGATTGCGCGCCGTGCGGCCGTCGAGTTGAAGCGCAACGCGGTCGTCAACCTGGGCATCGGCATGCCCGAAGGTGTGGCCGACGTCGCCGCCGAAGAGCAGGTGATCGACCTTTTGACGCTGACCGCCGAGCCAGGTGTCATTGGTGGCATCCCGGCCACCGGCCTCAACTTCGGCGCTGCCGTCAACACCCAAGCCATCATCGACCAACCGAGCCAGTTCGACTTCTACGACGGCGGCGGGCTCGACGTCGCGGTGCTCGGGCTGGCCGAGGCCGACGCCGAAGGCAACCTCAACGTCAGCCGCTTCGGCCCACGGCTGGCCGGTGCCGGCGGCTTCATCAACATCAGCCAGTCGGCGCGCGCGGTGGTCTTTGTCGGTACCTTCACGACAGGCGGCTTGCATTTGCACGTCGCCGACGGTCGGGTGCAGGTGGTCAGCGAAGGCCGCTGCATGAAGTTCGTCCGGCAGGTCGGCCAGCGCACGTTCAGCGGCGATCGCGCGCGGCGGCTTGGCCAGCGGGTGCTGTACGTCACCGAACGCTGCGTGTTCAGGCTGGCGGCGGCCGGCGGGCTGGAACTGATCGAGATCGCGCCCGGCATCGACCTCGAGCGCCAGCTGCTGGCGCTGATGGAATTCATGCCGGCGATCAGTCCCGATCTGCGGCTGATGGATGCCGCCCTGTTTGCCGAAGGCACGATGGACCTGCGCGGCCGCATGCTGGCGCTGCCGCTGGCCGAGCGCATTGCAATCGACGCGCGCAGCAACGTGCTGTTCATCGACTTCGAAGGCCTGGCCGTCGACACGCTGGCCGACATTCATGCGATCGAGGCCGAGGTCGGAGCGCGTGTGCGGCCGCTGGGCCGACGCGTCGACGTCGTCGTCAACTACGATCATTTCAGCATCCGGCCGCAACTGGTCGATGCCTACACGGCGATGGTCGA
>JBDTQC010000478.1:0-3163 GCA_039932405.1 Ideonella sp. | reverse complement strand
ACGGCATTCGCGCTCATTCGCCGACCATCATCAAGTTGTACGAGGAGCGCGAATTCGGCAAGGCGCTGCGCGAGGTGATGCTGCTGGCTGACCGGGTCAACGAATATGTCGACCAGAACAAGCCGTGGGAGCTCGCCAAGAAGGCAGAACACGCCGTCATGCTGCACGACGTCTGCAGTGTCTGCGTCGAAGCCTTCAGGCTGTTGACGATCTACCTGAAGCCGGTTCTCCCCGCACTGGCGGGAAAGGTCGAAACCTTCCTGAAGATCGATCCACTGCAAATGTCCGACGTTGCGCGCAGCCTCGGTGCACACACCATCGGCAGCTATCAGCACTTGATGCAGCGGGTCGATCCGAAATTGCTCGACGCCTTGTTCGAAGCGCCAGCCGAAGTCAAGGCGTTGCCGGGCGGCGAGGAGCTGGCACCCGAAATCAAGCTCGACGATTTCAGCAAGATCGACTTGCGCATCGCGCGGATTGTCGATTGCGAGGCCGTTGCCGGATCCGACAAGCTGCTGCGACTGACACTGGATGTCGGCGAAGGCCGGACGCGCAATGTGTTTTCGGGCATCAAGAGTGCCTACAAACCTGAAGACCTGGTCGGCAAACTGACGGTGATGGTGGCCAACCTGGCGCCACGCAAGATGAAATTCGGCATCAGCGAAGGCATGGTGCTGGCGGCCAGCAACGCCGACGAAAAGGCGAACCCGGGCATCTTCATCCTCGAACCCTCGATCGGCGCAGGGCCGGGCATGCGCGTGCGGTGACGACAGAGTCGGGATGACTCCACACCGTTTCCGCCCCCGCCTGCTCGACACCTTGCCGGGCTACCGGCGCGATCAGTTCGTCGCTGATCTGTCGGCCGGCATCACGGTGGGCATCGTCGCGCTGCCGCTGGCGATGGCGTTTGCCATCGCCTCAGGCGTCAAACCCGAGCAAGGCATTTTCACGGCGATCATTGCCGGATTCCTGATTGCCGCGCTCGGCGGCTCGAACGTGCAGATTGGCGGGCCCGCCGGCGCATTCATCGTGATCGTCTACGGAATCGTCGAGCGTTACGGGTTGACCAACCTGCTGATCTCGACCGCGCTGTCCGGTGTCCTGCTGTTCAGCTTCGGGTTTTTCAAGCTCGGCGCGCTGGTGCGCTACATCCCGGTCACGATCATCATCGGCTTCACCAACGGCATCGCGGTGCTGATCGCGCTGTCGCAGGTCAAGGACCTTTTCGGCCTGCACATCGACAAGCTGCCAGCCGACTTTTTCACGCTGATCGGCACGCTGGCCAGTCACGCCAGCAGTTTCAATCCCTGGGCACTGATGGTGGGGCTCGGCTGCCTGGCCATCGTCGCTGTCTGGCCAAAACCATACGCTGCCGTGCCGCCCGGCGGGGGGCCGTCGGGCCGTCGCCATCAACTCCGACGCTTCGCCTCGAAGGTGCCAGGCACGATCGTCGCGCTGATCCTGGCAACCGTTGCAACCATCGTTTTCAGCTTGCCGCTCGAAACGATCGGCACGCGCTTCGGCGGGATTCCTCAAGGTTTGCCGAAGTTGGCGCTACCGCCGTTCAGCTGGGCCAGCGCCAAGCAGCTGCTGATTCCGACTGTGACGATTGCCCTGCTCGGAGCCATCGAGTCGCTGCTGTGCGCTCGCGTGGCCGACAACCTGATCGAGGCGCCACGCCACGATCCGAACCAGGAGCTGATGGCCCAGGGTATTGCCAACATGGTGGTGCCGTTTTTCGGCGGCATCCCGGCCACCGGCACGATTGCTCGCACCGTCACCAATGTGCGGTCCGGCGCAGGCACACCGGTGTCGGGCATCGTTCACTCGGCTACCTTGCTGGTCGTGATTCTGGTGGCCGCGCCGCTGGCCGAAAACGTTCCGCTCGCGGCGATGGCCGGCATTCTGCTTTTTGTCGCCTGGAACATGGGCGAATGGCGCCAGTTCACCAGGCTGCGCAGATTTTCGTTCGCCTATCGAACCGTGCTGGTCGGCACCTTTTTGCTGACCGTGATCTTCGATCTGACCGTCGCGGTGCAGGTCGGCTTGATCCTGGCATGCGTCTTTTTCATCTATCGGATGAGCACCCTGTTCAGCGTCGAGCCGATGGTGGGCGCTGCGCCGGCATCGGATGTGCATGTCCTCAGGTTTTATGGTGCGCTGTTCTTCGGCGCGGTTGCGAAGGCGGAGGAAGTAGCCGAGCGGCTGCCCGAAGGCACCCGGGTGCTGGTGCTGGAAATGCACCGGCTCGTGTTGATGGACACGTCAGGTCTGGACGCCCTTGAACAGTTGCACCGCACGCTGGCCCGCCAGGGCGTTCGCCTGCTGCTGTGTGACTTGAACGAGCAGCCACTCGGCCTTGTCCGAAGATCCGGCTTTGCAGACAGTCTCGGGCCTAACAACCTGCACCCGAATCTGGCCGCCGCATTGCACGCATCAGCGCACTGAGCCGGCGCTCAACGCAGGCGATTCTTGTGCGTGGCACGAGCCAGTCGTTGCATCGGTTTCCCGCTTCGCGCGAGCAACGCCTCGCGTCGGGCGATCAACCAGCCGCGCGCAAACCAGACGCGATGGTCGCCAGCGCCGTCGCCGAATGCCTGGATCGCGTTCGACAGATCATTCAGATCGCCCAGCACCCGCTGGGCCTGTTTCAATGGCTTGCTGATCGACGCCGCGTGGCGCTTGCCAACCAAGCCGCGTGCGATTTCGACCGCATAACGCAGGCGCTTGACGTGTTTGCGCAATCGGTGGCGTGCCGCTTCGTCAAGCTCTGCGAAACGGTCGGCATCGCGCGAAACGGTGCGCTGCCAGCGGCGCAGGCGCTGCGCGAGCAGACGCCGCAAGCTGGATGGCTTGGCCGATTCCGCCCTTGATCGGGGGACGTTCGCGATCAAGCTGCCGCTGTCGCCCGTGTGCAGCGTTTCGACTCGCGCCGGCAACGTCGCATCGATCAATCCCAGCAGCAACTGCTGAGCGGTCGTCGAACGGATCCACGCGACGATATCCGCTTCGGTATTCCTGGAGCCGGGCAGCGTCAGCGAGCCATCGTCGCCTGCCTGGCGCAGCGCACACTCGATGCTGGCCGAAAGCGGGCCGGCCAGCACCGATCGATCGCGTGCAACTCCGAGGTCGCGAAACAGTTCGGCCGCCGCCGCAGCGAGCG
>JBDTQC010000477.1:0-3172 GCA_039932405.1 Ideonella sp. | reverse complement strand
TCACGCTGGGCGGGATGATCATGCCCAGCACCGAACTGCCGGCGACGATGCCGACGGCGAAACGCTTGCCGTAGCCGTAACGCAGCATTTCCGGGATCGCCACCTTGGAGAACACCGAAGCCGATGCGATCGACGATCCGGTGACCGCGGCAAAGATGGCGTTGGCTGCGACGGTGGCGATGCCGAGCCCGCCGCGCACCCCCTTGAAGATCTGATTGCCGAACTCGTAGACCTCGCGGCCGAGCCCGCACCGGCTGACCACCAGACCCATCATCACGAACAGAGGTACCGTGGCGAAAGCGTCGTCGGAGATCGAGTCGCCGATCGCCAGACCAAGCAGGTTCAGCGCCAGATCCAGATTGCCCTTCAACATCAGAACACCGACGAAGGAGACCATGCCCAGCGCCACCGCGATGTGCGCACCGGCATAGATCAGGACGACGATCGCGGCCAGCGACGCGAGGCCGACCGTCACGCTGTTGAAATCCATCATGGCTGCGCTTGATGCTTCATGAAGGCTTGCGTACGTCGCCCAGCGAGCGCCAGGCGTGGCGCAGGAAGATCAGCAGGCTGACCGCCAGCCCCAGCACGACGATGGCCTTGACTGGCCACACGATGATGGTGAAAACACCCTGGTTTCCCAGATAGGATTTGCGTGCGATCGACTCCAGAAGCAGTGGAACGGACCCCCAGATGCCAAGCGCCATGTAGACGGCGCCGAGCAGGCTGAATGCAGCTTCAATCGCGTGCGCGATTCGGGTGTGCCGGCGTCGCAGCAAGGTCAGAAAGGAGTCGCCCCGGGTCAGCCTGCCGGTTCGCACCGCATCTGCAAGTTGCAGGAAGACGATGCCGAGAACCGACACCTGCACCATCTCGATCACGCCTGCAATCGGATGGTGCAGAAAGCTGCGGCTCAGCGCGTCGGTGGTCACCAGCAGCACCAACGCCAGGATCCACACCGAGCCCAATGCATTCAGGCCCAGCGTCGCCCGATCGAGAAGCGTCAGTGTGCTGTCTGGTGCCGCCGGCGTTGCAGATCGATCGCGGTCATGCATGTGGGGTGCTTACTCGCGGTCCCATTGCCGCTCGATCGGCTGCTTGGCTGCGCGCATCGCATCCATATAGAACTTCAGCATCTCACTGCCCTGGGCGCCTTCCTTGTCGAGCCCGGCAGCCCAGTCTTTGGCCAGATTGGGCAACGTCTTGGCCCATTGCAGGCGCTCGGCCTTTGCCAAGACGTTGACTGAACCACCAGCGGTCTTGTAGGCGGCAATGCTTTGTGCGCCATCGTCTTCGGCGAGTTTGGCCAGGCGGTCGCGGTATTCGATGGCAACGGCTTTCAGAATCGCTTTCACCTCATCGGGCAGTTTCTTCCACGTGTCGGCATTGACCGTCAGCACCTTGGTATTGACCGCGCCGATGTCGGCTTTCAGCATGAAGGGTGCCACCTCCGCCATCTTGAAAGTGGCAGCCGCCTCCGGCCACAAGAAGGCGCCATCGACGACACCCGTCTGCACCTGGTTGTAATAGCCCGGCAGAGGCCCGGCCACACCCACTGCGCCCAGCGGGCCGAGGTAGCGCAGGTTGAATCCCGCACCGGCGATCTTCATGCCCTTCATGTCGGCCAGGCCCTTGACCGGAGGTTTGGTGAAGACCTGGTAGCTGTCGAGTACCACCGAGTTGGTCAGATAGACCTGGTTGTACGACTCGAAGGTCTTGCGGATGGCGGGGAACTTGTCGGCCATCGCATCGATGGTGTGGGCCACCAGCGCGGGGTCGGTGGTAACGAACGGCGTGGCATAGGCCACCGCCAGGATGTTCATCTTGTCGCCGTAGATCGCGGTCGTCACGATGCCGATGTCGCCGAGGCCCTTCTGTATGCCCTCGAGCACGCCGTTCGGCTTGACGATCTGACCGCCCCAGGCCTGGTTCCAGCGGATCTTGTATTTGTTGTCCTTGGCCAGGCGTTTATCGACCTCGGGAATATAAAACTCGATGAACTCCTTGATCCACAGCGACTTGGGCGGATAACCGTCGACGGCTGTCAGATTGATTGTGGTCTGCGCAACCGCGGGATTGGCAGTGAATGCTGCAGCCATCGCTGCCGCCAGCGCCAATCGGCGCGCTTGGAAAACGCTTGTAGTCATCGAGTCTGTCTCCTGGTCTGAAAACTTCGGGCGGATGGCGTGCCGTCAGACGATCTTGACGCTCAGATTCGGCAGTCCGTCGATGTGGCAATCGATCACGTCGCCGACGACCACCGGGCCGACGTTTTCCGGCGTGCCGGAGTAGATGATGTCGCCTGGCATCAGCTCGAAGGCTTCCGAGAGTTTGCTGATCTGTTCGGCCACGCTCCAGATCATCTGTTTGAGGTTGGCGTTCTGCTTGATCTGGCCGTTGACCTTGAGCAAGATGGCACCTTCGGTGAAATGCTTCACCAGGCCGACCCGATGCAACGGGCCGATCGGTGCACTGTGGTCGAAGCTCTTGCCGATTTCCCAGGGCTTTTTCTGATCGCCCATGCCGCGCTGCAGGTCGCGGCGCGTCATGTCCAGCCCCAGCGCGTAGGCATACACATGGTCCAGCGCGCTGCCGATCGGAATGTTGCGTCCGCCGCGGTGCAAGGCGGCGACCAGTTCCACTTCGTAGTGGTAGTTCTTGGTCAGCGTCGGGTAGGGGTGATCGGCGACGGTGCCGGGTGCAACGTTCTGGATCGCGTCGGTGGGTTTCTGAAAGAAGAAGGGCGGTTCACGCGTCGGGTCCGAGCCCATCTCGCGTGCATGGGCTGCGTAGTTGCGACCGATGCAATAGATGCGACGCACGGGATAGAGCTGGTCGCTGCCGACGATGGGAATGGTCGTGTCCGGCACGGTGAACGGTGTCTTGGCGCTTTGCTGTGCAGCGCCTGGAAGTGCGCAGCCGGCCAGAGCGCCCAGACCGGCGACGGCGCCGGTTTCGAGCATCGAGCGGCGATTCAGGGTTTTTTTCATGGGTTCAGCCTGGAGGTTGCTGGCGGTTGGGATGCGGTCGTTCTGATGGATGTTGCTCATCGCCGAGGGCGGCCGATGGCGCCAGACGGATTTCGGCGTTCAGCACCAGACACTGCGGGCCTGGCTCGCCGAGCAACGCACAAGCAGCGGCATCGGTGGTCGGTTCGAAGCGTCCGATCAGG
>JBDTQC010000476.1:0-3173 GCA_039932405.1 Ideonella sp. | reverse complement strand
TCATCTCCTGCTGCATCTGCTGCGGCTTGTCTTTCAGCCGCTCGCGCATCTCCATCACCTTCGGATTGATCGCCTTCATCTTGGCCATCGAGGCATAGGCCTTGGCGTTCAGCCAGAAGAACGCGGCCTTCAGGATGAACACCAGGCCGACGATCGCCCAGCCCCAGTTGCCGATCAGGTTGTGCAGTTGCGTGAGCAACCAGAACAGCGGCTTGGACAGGATCGTGAACCAGCCGTAGTCCTTCACCAGCTCGAGCCCCGGGGCAATCGCGCTGAGCTTGTTTTCTTCCTGGGGGCCGACGAACAGACGCGCATCCAGTGTCTTGGTTGCGCCAGGCGCCAAGGTGCCCAGCGGCACGATCATGCCGATCGCATACTGGTTGGTCTCGACCTTGCGGGTGTAGAACTCGCGGCTGCGCTGCTCGTCGGTATTGGCACCCAGCAGCCAGGCCGACGCGAAATAGTGCTGCACCATCGCCACCCAGCCGTTGTCGGCCTGGGTCGGGTAGCCGAGCTTGTCACCCGGCTGGTGTTTCTCGATCGACTTGAAATCGACCTTGTGAAACTTCTCGGCGTCGGTATAGAGCGCGGGGCCGGTGAAGGTGAAATAGAAGCTCGATTCGCCGGCCGGTGCATTGCCGTCGCGCACCAGTTGCAGATAAAGCTGTGGATCGATCGGTGCCTGCGAGGTATTGATCACCTCATGCCGAACCGCCACCACGTAGTTGTTGCGGTTGAAGCGGAAGGTCTTCACCAGCTTGGCACCACCGATCTCGGGCGACTCGAACTTGATCTCGACCATGTCGCTGCCGTCGGACAGATCACGCTTGCCCGGCAACACGGTCATCTGCGTCAGGTGGTTCGGCAATGCGGCGCCGCCCTTGGCCGCGATCAGGCCGGTCTGTGCCTTGTACAGCCGCTGCGGCGTCTGATCGAACAGCACGACATTGCTGTGCTTGTCGTTGTGATCGCCATATTTCAGCAACTCGAAGCGCACGATCTCGGCGCCTTTGCTGTCGAAGGTGGCCTTCACCAGATCGGTGGTCACCGTCACCTGCTCGCCAACCGGCGTAGCGGCGGCATTGACCGTACCCGGCACGGCTGCCGGGCTGGCCGCAGTGGCCGCAGCACCTGGTACCGCGGCCGGATTGGGCACGGCGGCCGCATTCGGCGGCGCAGTCGGTGGCGTGCTGCCGGCTGGCTTCACGACGGCTGGCGTCGACGGCCCGAACAGGGATGGCTGGCCGTTGTGCTTGTTCCAGGCGTCCCAGATCAATACCAGGGACATCGAGAACACCACCCACAGCAGCGTGCGACGGATATCGGTCATGGAGAAGGCTTTTCAGTTTTCGAAGTAGACGACATCAGATCGGTGAACGGCCGCCACGGGTGCGCAGGCACCGGATCGTGACCGGGCGTGCACCAGGGGTGGCAACGCAGCAGGCGGCCGGCCGCCAGGCCGCTGCCAAGCAACGCGCCGTGACGATCCAGCGCCTCGATCGCATATCGCGAGCAGGTCGGCTCGAAGCGGCAACTGTTGCCGAGCCACGGGCTCAGCAGCAGACGGTACACACGCACCAGCCCAATCAGCACGCGGCGTGGCCACAAGGCCAGCCGCGCAAACCACCGCGCTGCGCCATCAAGCATGGCAACGCTCGATGGCTCGATGAACCAGCTGGCTCAGTTCGTCGTGCATGGCCTGGCGCAGCGCCTGCGAGCTGGCGCTAGGGTATTGCTTGCGGTCAATCACCGAGCGCAACCTGACCACCCACAGTCCGGGCCGCAACGCGGATCCGGCTGGCTGCTTCGGCGGCACGGCCGCACCCACCGCAGCCCGAATCTGGCGTTTCAGCAGGTTGCGGGTGACGCTGCGCCTGGCATGCCGTTTGGGCACCACCAACCCCAGCCACCAGCCATCGACCGGAGTCGGTTCCGGGCTGCTGCCGAGCGACTCATCCACAAGCTGTGGACAACTCTGTTCGCCAACTGTTGATAACTTTGCTTGCACTGAAGCCGGACGGGCTGTGCGGCCAGGTGACTGCTGCAGGTGGTGAACGGCAAAATGGCTGCTTCGGGCCCAGGGCGAAGTACCCAGAACCCGCTGAAAATCAGCCGGCCGGACAATGCGGCCCATCACGCCGGATGCTGGTTTCGAGCCGCTGTCGCGAATCAGACGGCCAGGCGCTTGCGGCCCTTGGCGCGGCGCGCCTTGATCACGGCGCGGCCGCCGCGGGTCTTCATGCGCACCAGAAAGCCATGGGTACGGGCGCGACGGGTCTTGGAGGCTTGATAAGTGCGTTTCATGGCTGGATCCTGAGGGTGCCCCGAGGGTTGACGCCAACGAGGTGCCTGCGGTGCAGGCCGACGAAAAATGGCGCTCGATGGATGCCGCTCATGCGGCGTGCGCCTGGTTTCAGGCGCATCGGGGAAACCGAGCATTAGAACAAAAAGATGCAATCCAGTCAAAGACTTGGCAATGGAACCACATCGGGTGTCGAGGATTGGACGGGGTCGAGTCTGTGGATAACCCGTCTTTCGAGGGTCCATCGGACGTACAATGCAGGGCCCGTCTTCCGGACTTTTCCACAACATGAGCGCTGACCTCTGGCAACGCGGCTGCGAGCGCCTTGCTGCCGAACTGCCCGAACTCCAGTTCAACACCTGGATACGCCCGTTGCCACCGGCCGAGATCGTCGATTCGGGCGATGGCGCCGCCGATTCGCACGCCACCGCGGTGGCCACGCTGCGCGTACCGAACCGCTTCAAGCTCGACTGGATTCGCAGCCAATATGCACCGCGCATCGAGTCGGTACTGACCGAGCTGGCCGGCAAACCGGTGCGCCTTGAAATCATGCTGTCGGTCGGTGATGCGGCAGGTGCCGCACGTGCGCCCACCATCATCGTGCGCAACAACGAAGCCGCCAACCAGCGCCCCGACTTATCAGCACCCGCCGAGCCGGCACAGCGCAACGGCATCAGCAGCTCGGCGCCGCCCGGCAGCACCGCCTTCGACAGCCAGCAGAACCGTTACCGCCTGAATACCGCGCTGACCTTCGACACCCTGGTGCCGGGCCGGGCCAACCAGATGGCCCGCACCGCCGCGTTGCACGTGGCCGGTGCGCCAGGCCACATGTACAACCCCTTGTTCATCTATGGCGGCGTCGGCCTTGGCA
>JBDTQC010000475.1:0-3175 GCA_039932405.1 Ideonella sp. | reverse complement strand
TCCAGCGCGAAGTCGATCATCATGATGGCGTTTTTCTTGACGATGCCGATCAGCATGATCAGGCCCACGAAGCCGAACATGTTCAGGTCGTAGCCGAACAGTTTCAGGGTCAGCAGCGCACCCAGGCCTGCGGTCGGTAGGCCCGACAGGATCGTGATCGGATGGATGTAGCTCTCGTAGAGGATGCCGAGGATCAGGTAGATCACGAAGACCGACATGATCAGCAGCAGGCCCATGCCGGCAATCGAGGACTGGAATGCCTGGGCTGCGCCCTGGAAGCTGCCGATCAAGGTCGGCGGGATGCGCAGGTCGGCGATGACTTTGTCGATCTGCTCGATGGCCTGGCTCAGCGAGGCGCCCGGTTTCAGATTGAACGACAGGGTGACCGACGGCAGTTGGCCCTGGTGGGTCACCGTCAGCGGGCTGACGCCGCGCTCGATGCTGGAGACCGACGACAACGGCACCAGCGTGCCGGTACCCGATCTCACATACAGCAGCGACAACGCCTCGGGGCTCGCCTGGAATTCGGGTTCGAGTTCGAGGATGACCCAGTACTCGTTGCTGGGTGTGTAGATCGTCGATACCTGTCGTGAGCCGAAGCCGCTGTACAGCGCATCCTCGATCTGTTCCGCGGTCACGCCCAAGGTCGCCGCCTTGTCGCGATCGATCTGCACCTTGACGGTCGGGTTGGTGATCTGCAGGTCGGTATTGACGTCGATGAACGCGGGCAGGCCGCGCATTTTTTCTTCGAGGATCGGCGCCCAGTGGTAGAGCTCGCTGGTTTCCGCATCCTGCAGCACATACTGGTACTCGCTCTTGGTGAGCTTGCCGCCGATGCGGATCGGCGGAATGTTTTGCAAATAGACTTTCATGCCCGGAATCGCGGTCAGCTTGGGGCGCAACTCCTCGATGATGTGGTCCGCCGTCAGGCGTTCGTTGCGCGGTTTCAGGCGGATGAAAATGCGACCGAGGTTCAAGGTCTGGCTCGAGCCCGAGGTCGATGGGCCGATGAAGGCCATGGCGGCATCGACGTTCGGGTCGGCCTGCACGATGCGCGCTGCCTGGCGTTGCTTGGACGCCATCTCGTCGAAGGAAATGTCCTGCGCGGCTTCGGTGAATATGAGCAGCTGGCCGGTGTCCGTGCTCGGCAGGAAGCCCTTGGGCATGGAGACGAACAGCCACCACGTCACGCCGAACACCACGAAGAAAATGAGCATCGTGAACCGGCTGTGCCGGATCGACCACTTCAGGGTTGTGTCGTAGACGTCGCGTACGGCATCGAAGCCACGCTCGCTCCACCGGTAGAGCTTGCCGTGGTTGGCGCGTGCGACCGGGCGCAGCCAGCGGCTGCATAGCATCGGCGTCAACGTCAGCGAGACGAAGCCCGACACCAGCACCGCCGCCATGATGGTCACCGCGAATTCGTGCAGCAGCTTGCCGAGGATGCCACCCATGAACAGTACCGGGATGAACACGGCCGCCAGCGACAGGGTCATCGACACGATGGTGAAGCCGATTTCACGCGCGCCTTCGAGCGTGGCCTGCATTGCCGATTTGCCCATTTCCATGTGGCGGTTGATGTTCTCCAGCATCACGATCGCGTCGTCGACGACGAAGCCCACGCACAGGGTCAGCGCCATCAGCGAAATATTGTCGAGGCTGTAGTTGAACAGGTACATCACCGAAAAGGTGCCGACGATCGACATCGGCAGTGCCAGGCTCGGGATCAGCGTCGCGGACACATTTCGCAGGAAGATGAAGATCACCAGCACCACCAGCGCGAGCGCCAGCATCAAGGTGAATTGCACGTCTTCCACCGATTCGCGCACCGAGACCGAGCGGTCGTAGAGGATGTCGATCTTGATGCCGGCCGGCGCCTGCGCGCGGAAGGTCGGTAGCACCTTCTTGATGGCGTCGACGATCTCGATGGTGTTGGTGCCGGGCTGGCGCTGGATCGCCAGCACGATGCCGCGCTCGTCGTTCAACCATGCTGCGAGCTTGTCGTTCTCGACGCTGTCGATGACGCGGCCGATTTCCGAGAGCCGTACCGGCGCGCCATTGCGCCAGGCGACCACAATCGGGCGGAATGCCGCAGCGTTCATCAACTGGCCGTTCGCCTCGACGGTGTAGGCGCGATGCGTGCCGTACAGCGTACCCGTCGGCAGGTTGGTGTTGTGGCGGCTCAGCGCGTCGGCCACTTCGTCGATGCCAATGCCGCGCGAAGCCAGCGCCTTCGGGTTGAGCTGCACGCGCACCGCGTACTTCTGCGAGCCGAGGACCTGCACCTGGGCGACGCCATTGATCGTGGAAATGCGCTGCGCCAGAAGCGTCTGCGCGTATTCGTCCACGGTGGACATCGGCAGCGTGCTCGAGGTCAGCGCCAGGTAGAAGATCGGTGCGTCGGCCGGATTGACCTTCTGGAAGGCCGGCGGCGTGGTCATCTGCGGTGGCAACTGTTTCAGCGCGCGCGTGATCGCCGCCTGCACGTCGGCCGCCGCGGCATCGATGTTGCGATCGAGGGAGAACTGCAGCGTGATGCGGCTGATGCCGAGCGCGTTGGTCGAATCCATCGAGTCGAGGCCGGCGATGGTCGAGAATTCCTTTTCGAGCGGCGTCGCAACGGCGGAAGCCATGGTGTCCGGATTGGCGCCGGGCAGCGAAGCGGTCACCGCGATCGTCGGAAAATCCACGGTGGGCAGATCGGAAACAGGCAGCAGCCGGTAGCTGACGATGCCGAAGGTCAGGATGCCGATCATGACCAGCCCGGTCATGACCGGGCGACGCACGAAAATCTCGGCGATGCTCATCGGGATTTGTCCGCGGTTTTGTCGGACGCCGCCTTCGCGTCCGGCGCCTTGTCGTCGGGGGTCTTGCCCTCGAACGCTTTCGCACTGACCTTCGCGCCGGGCAGGATGCGCGATGCGCCGTCGACGACGACGGTTTCGCCCGGTTTGACGCCGCCGGTGAGCACGGTTTCATTGCCTTCAGTGCGCTCGACCTGCACGAGCCTCAATTCCGCGCTCGAATCCTCCTTGACCACGTATAGGTACTGGCCCTTCGGTCCGGTCTGCAGCGCCTGCGTCGGCACCACCAGTGCATTGGCCTCGTCGCGCAGCGTGACCCAGGATTCGACGAATTGGCCGGGCCAGAGCTGGCGATCGTCGTTCGCGAACAA
>JBDTQC010000474.1:0-3180 GCA_039932405.1 Ideonella sp. | reverse complement strand
GTCAACGGGAGCTGGGGAAGGATTTCCGCTCCTTTGCGGATGGCTTGCGCGCGGTGTATGTGGAAGTATCTCGCGGCAGCGAGGCTGGCCAGTACCCTGACATCGGCACGCATCGCGCGGTGCTGGATAGCTCGGTCGGGCGGGCGCTGTTCGTCGGCATGAGTAAGCAGGACCGCGCTTCGGTTCTGAATCAGCTGTGCCTGAACGAACCCGGTAGGGCCGAGGAGTTGCGCCAGAGCGCACGCGATGCGCTGTCCGACTACGAACGGTACGGCGTCTGCATGACCGCGGACTTGGTCATTCCTGGCTGGTCGGCATTGGCGATCCCTCTCAAGGGCCTGTCCGGCCGAAAGCTGGCATTAAGCCTCGGCTTGCCCACCGGGTCGGTCCCCACAGGCCAAATGCTGCCCGTCGCCGGTGCTGCACTAACAGCCGCCGAAGCGCGCATCGCACTGGCATTCAAGGCTCTCTCGGACTGAGATTCTTCCGGCCTGCGGAAGATCCAACCGTTCCGACGCTTCATGCCCTTGGTGCAGGCTAACGTGCGTACCAGACACCTGGGGGACATTCATGAATCGATGCTGCAAATGTCTGCTTTCGATAACGCTGGCCGCAACTGGCTCCAGCGCTTTTGCGTATGCTTCATTTCCGAGTCAGGCCATCACCGTCATCGTGACGCAACAGGCGAACTCCTGGAGTGGCAACTTGGTCCGGCCGGTCGCGATGGCGATGCAGGAGCAACTGAGGCAGCCGGTCATCATCGAGAACACGCCAAGTGGCAACGGGACTATTGGCGTCGAAGCTTCCTTGCTTGGCCAGGCGCAAAGTTACACGCTGCTGCTGTCGGCTGGTAAGCCAAAAAATCGCACGCAGTGCGGCGACCTGCCCCGATGGTCCGAACTGATGCGAACTGCCATCGACAAGCAGTGAATTCAGCGAGCGGAGCAGCCGGGTTCTTCCCATTGAACGCCAACCCGGCCGAACACATGGAGCGTGTGCCGTTCGCATCGACACTCGGACTGGTGTGGGAAGGCGGCGCTGATCGCACCGCCCGCGTGCGCTTGCCGATGAACGGCGCTGCGGCGTCGCTCGATGGACTCGCGGTGGACCCGCTGGCACTGTTGGCATTGCTCGATCACAGCTGCAGTGCCGCCGTCTACCTCGCACTGCCCCGCCCCTCGCTGATTGCAACCATCGACCTGAGGTGTGAATTCGCGCATCGCAGCGAGCCCGGAGCGGACGTCATTTGTTCTGCCACCACGCAATACCTCGACGAAAATTTCGCCTTAGTCCGCGCCACCGCCCTGAGTGGCACCACTGGTCAGTGTCTGGTCTATTCGAGTTCCACTTATTCCATCGGTGCGCATCCTGGTATGGCGGGCAAGCAAGTCAGCGCCGAAGCGTGGCTGCAAGCTGGCATCCGGCGCGAGCCACAGCAGAGTTTTCGCGGCATGCTCTCGCTGTACGAGGAGGGCTCTGACTTCGTGTTGCCATTTCACGAACAGTTGATAGGCGCCGTCTCGCTGCCGGCCGTCCACGGGGGCGCGACCGCGGCTTCACTGGCCCTCGCAGCAGTCACCCTGGCCGAGCGCACGATCGATCCCGCCAGCAGTTGGTCCCCACTCAGCGTGACCGTTCATTACCTACGCGCTGTAAAAGCCCACGCCCTCACGGTGCGGCCCGTGCTGCGCAAACCTGGCGCGAGAAGCTGCGTTGTCGGCGCAAGCGCCTTTCAGGACACTGGCAAAGAATCTGCACATGCCGAGTGCCTCTTGATACGCAACCCTTGAAAGTTTCCATGCCTCCAGAACAAAAGATTCCCCAAGGACCGCTTGCAGGTTTGCGCGTTCTGGAACTGGGCCACTATGTATCGGCGCCGTTCTGCACCCGGCTGCTGGCTGACCTGGGGGCAACCGTCATCAAGGTGGAACCTCCGGGTGGGGGCGATCCCATGCGTACCAATGGCAAGCAAGTGGATGGCCGCTCACTGTGGTGGTCATCGCTCTCACGCAACAAGCAACTGGTCACACTGGATCTGCGGCAGCTGGAAGGCCAGGACCTGGCGCGCCGCCTGATCGCGAACAGTGACGTGGTGGTCGAGAATTTCCGTGCCGGCCAGTTGGAGAAATGGAACCTTGGTTGGGATGCCGTCCAGGCGATCAACCCCCGGACGGTTCTGGTTCGCATCTCAGGGTTCGGCCAGGACGGCCCCTACAGCCGACGTGTGTGCTTCGCACCGATCGCGGAGGCTGCAGGTGGTCTCACCTATGTGACAGGTGGCCAGGCGGGCAGCCCGCCCGTGCGACCGAACATCAGCCTGGGCGACAGCATCACCGGCATGAACGCGTTCGGCATGTTGTTGGCTGCGGTCTACGAGCGCGATGTAAGCGGCACGGGTCGTGGCCGCTGCATCGACATCGCGATGGCCGAAAGTGTGTTCGCGATGATGGATGCCGCGATCTCCGAGTTCGGCAAGCTCGATGCCATCCGAGCACCCAGTACCTCCACGGTTGTTTTCGCGCCTTCGGCCTCTTTCAAGGGCCGCGACGGCGGATGGGTGTATGTCACGGCCAGCGGCAATGCTGTCTTCCACCGTCTGGCCGGCGCGATCGGCATGCCCGAACTGATTACTGATGCGCGCTTCATCGAGAACGCAGACCGGGTGGTGCATCGGGTTGAACTCGAGGAAATCATCGGTGTCTGGGCCGAGGCGGTCGATTCTGCTGAGATCGAACGTCTCTTGAACGACGCATCAGTTCCCGCGAGCAAGGTATTTTCGATGGCGGACTGCGCTCACGATCCGCACTATGCAGCGCGCGGGTCCGTGCTGAAGGTGCAGGATCCGCATTTCGGAAAAATGCTCCACCCGCCGATCGCCGCAAAGTTCGATGCGGCTGGCAGTCAGCCGCATATCGCCTGGACCGGCGGGGCACTTGGCGAACACAATGATGCGGTGTATGGCGGACTACTCGGCTTGACACCCGAGCGCATCCTTGCCCTGTCGGCGGCCGGCGTCGTCTAGGCAGCCAAGCCGCACACGTTACTACATCATGCCGCACGCTCTGATGGGCGCCCGGGGCTGGACGCGAGCGGTTCTACGCGCAGATACCTCGACCGGTTCAGGACGGGTCGTTGCCGACCGTCGGATCACGCTCGGGGTGATTTCTTCCGACGCGCGGC
>JBDTQC010000473.1:0-3196 GCA_039932405.1 Ideonella sp. | reverse complement strand
AGATCAACGCCTGCCGCAAGACCTTCCCAAGTTGCTACATCCGCGTCACGGCGTTCGATTCAACGCAGGGCGTGGAAACGCCGCGCATGTCGTTCATCGTCAACCGGCCGGCCAAGGAACCGGGGTTTGGCCTGGTGCGGCAGGAGATTGGCGGCCGGCAGGTGCAATACACCGTGCACAGCTACGCCACCGATCATCCCGAAACCGAGCGCTACACCGAGTGATGCCTGACGCCGTCGCCAGCCCGCCGCCGGTCGTGGCGAACACCGTTGCGCAGGTGCTGGCCGAAAGCCAGGTCGAGTCAGTGATGGACGAACTCGACCGCGACCTGGTCGGCCTGGCACCAGTGAAGCAGCGCATCCGCGACATCGCTGCGCTGTTGGTGATCGACAAGCTGCGCCTGAACCTGGGGCTGGCCGCGCAGGCACCGAGCCTGCACATGTCGTTCACTGGCAACCCCGGAACCGGCAAGACGACGGTGGCGATGCGCATGGCCGAAATCCTGCATCGGCTGGGCTATGTGCGCAAGGGTCATCTGATTGCAGTGACGCGTGACGACTTGGTGGGCCAGTACATCGGCCACACCGCACCGAAGACCAAGGAGGTGCTGAAGCGCGCGATGGGAGGCGTGTTGTTCATTGATGAGGCCTACTACCTGTATCGGCCCGAGAACGAACGCGATTACGGCCAAGAGGCGATCGAGATCCTGCTGCAGGTGATGGAAAACCAGCGTGACGATCTGGTTGTGATCCTGGCCGGCTACAAAGACCGGATGGACACTTTTTTCCGCAGCAACCCCGGTCTCAGCTCGCGCATTGCCCACCACCTGGATTTTCCGGACTATGCCGTCGGTGAATTGCTGCAGATCTCGCGCACCATGTTGTCGCAACAGCATTACCGGTTCGGCGACGGAGCCGAGCAAGCCTTCGAGCAATACCTTGACCGACGCATCACGCAGCCCCATTTTGCGAATGCGCGCAGCGTGCGCAACGCGCTTGACCGAGCGCGGCTGCGGCAGGCCAGCCGCTTGTTCGCCGACCGGGAACGCGAGCTCGACGAAAACGACCTGACGACCATCGCCGCGCAGGACATACTCGCCAGCCGCGTGATGAGCGACAACGGCAACCACTGATCCCGGAGACCACGATGCCCTTGTCCAAGCGTTCGACCCTGACCCAGTACCTGATCGAGGAGCGTCGCCGCTTCCCATCGGCCAGCGGCGAGATGAATTCGCTGATTCTCGATGTGGCACTGGCTTGCAAGGCAATTGCACGCCTGGTCGCCTTCGGCGAGTTGGGGGACGTGCTCGGTGAGCGCATGGCAGTTGGCGGCGAAGTCAATGTGCAAGGCGAGGTGCAGAAGAAGCTCGATGTCATCAGCAACGAGGTCTTCATCCACCGAAACGAATGGTCCGGCCATCTGGCCGGACTGGCCTCCGAGGAGATGGCGCAGCCTTACCAGATTCCCAGCCAGCATCCGCGGGGCAAATACCTGCTGGTATTCGATCCGCTCGACGGCTCGTCGAACATCGATGTGAACGTGTCGGTCGGCAGCATTTTCTCGATCCTGCGGGCGCCGCCCGATGTGATCGACAGTGGCCGGGATGTCACGGAGGATGACTTCCTGCAGCCGGGCGCCAGTCAGGTGGCTGCGGGCTATGCGCTGTACGGGCCGACGACGATGCTGGTGCTCAGCGTGGGCAATGGTGTCAGCGCCTTCACCTTGAACCCCAACCTAGGCGAGTTCATGTTGACACATCGCAATTTGCAAGTGCCACAGGATACGCGCGAGTTTGCGATCAACACCTCCAACAGCCGGTTCTGGGAACCACCGATCAAACGGTATGTCGATGAGTGTCTCGCCGGGTCCACCGGGCCGCGCGGCAAGGATTTCAACATGCGCTGGATTGCGTCGCTGGTCGCCGAGGCGCATCGGATCTTGATGCGTGGCGGTGTCTTCATGTACCCGCGCGACACGCGCGAGCCGGACAAGCCGGGACGCCTGCGGCTGTTGTACGAGGCCAACCCGATGGCCTTCATCATGGAGCAGGCCGGCGGTCGCGCGAGTACCGGGCGGCAACCGATGCTCGGTGTCAAGCCCGGGTCACTTCATCAACGGATCGGCCTGGTCTTCGGCTCGAAAAACGAAGTCGACCGCATCGAGCGTTACCACCTCGATCCGCATACCCGGGAGGTCGGCAATCCGCTGTTTGTCGAGCGCAGCTTGTTCAGAGATTGAATGATTGACCCCCCCCGGAGCGCCTGGCGGCGCTCCCCCCCAGGGGGGCGCCGTTGGCCGACCGGCAAAGCCGGATCGACGACGGCCGCTTGATGGTTCGGGGTGCGCTCGACGCTGCAAGTGCCGCTCCATCTCACCTGAGGAGAAATGAACATGTCCGAACGCCATCCCATCATCGCGATCACCGGCTCGTCCGGCGCCGGCACGACATCGGTGACGCGTACGTTCGAGAACGTATTCCGGCGAGAAAATGTCAACGCCGCCATCATCGAAGGAGACAGCTTTCACCGCTACGACCGCGAGGAAATGAAGGTGCAGCTGGCCGATGCCGAAAGCGACGGCGACCGTCATTTCAGTCATTTCGGACCGTCGACCAACCTGTTCCGCGAGCTCGAGCAATTGTTTGCCAATTACGGCGAGGCCGGTTCCGGCAAGCGGCGACGTTACCTGCACGATGCCGACGAAGCCGCGCCCTACAAGCAAGCGCCCGGCACCTTCACGCCATGGGAGGATGTTCCGCCCGACACCGACCTGCTGTTCTACGAAGGTCTGCATGGCGCCATCGTGACCGACGAAGTGAACATCGCGCGCCATCCCGACCTGCTGATCGGCGTGGTGCCGGTGATCAACCTCGAGTGGATCCAGAAGTTGTGGCGCGACAAGAGCAAACGCGGCTACTCGACCGAAGCGGTCACCGACACCATCTTGCGCCGCATGCCCGACTACGTGAACTACATCTGCCCGCAGTTCACCCACACCCATGTCAATTTCCAGCGGGTGCCCTGCGTCGACACCTCCAATCCGTTCATCTCACGCGATATCCCGTCGCCTGACGAAAGCTTCGTCGTGGTGCGGTTTGCGCAGCCCAAGGGCATCGATTTCCAGTACCTGCTGAACATGGTTCACAACTCGTTCATGTCGCGCGCCAACACCATCGTGGTGCCGGGCGGCAAGATGG
>JBDTQC010000472.1:0-3197 GCA_039932405.1 Ideonella sp. | reverse complement strand
CAGCAGCGCTTCGATGCGCGGTTGAATATCGCGGGTGGCCGTCTGCCGCAGGTAAAGGAGGAGTCGCCGCAGGCGACGGGGGACACGGAGGCAGGCGGCCACCCGGCGGCCTCGTCCTCGCAAATCCAGGCAACGAATGCGGTCCTTTGCAATAGTCGAAACCTGCCGGCACCTGACTCTTGCCGTTTGCGCGGATCAAATAAATGACCAATATCCTGTCGATCCGCGGCGTCGAGCGCCGATTTGCCAACGCCAATGGTTCGACCTTGGCCTTGCAGGCAACCGATCTGGACGTGGCGGAGAACGATTTCATCACCATTCTCGGTCCAAGCGGCTGTGGCAAGAGCACGCTGCTGCGGATCATTGGCGGCCTTGATCAGCCGACCGCCGGCGAGGTGCTGCTGGACGGTCGGCACATCGATGAGCCCGGTGCCGATCGCGGCATGGTGTTTCAGAGCTATACGTTGTTTCCGTGGCTGACCGTGCGCGACAACGTCTGCTTCGGATTGCGCGAGCGTGGCTGGCTGCGCGTCAGGCAACTCGAGGTTGCTCATGCCTACATCGAGAAGGTCGGTCTGCGCGGATTCGAGAATCACTACCCGAAGCAGTTGTCGGGTGGCATGCAGCAACGCGTCGCGATTGCCAGGGCGCTGGCCAACGACCCGCGCATCCTGCTGATGGACGAGCCCTTCGGCGCGCTCGATCACCAGACCCGTGAACTGATGCAGGAACTGCTGCTCGGCATCTGGGAGGCCGAGCGCAAGACCGTGCTGTTTGTCACCCACGACATCGACGAGGCGGTTTTCATCGGCAGCCGGGTCGTCGTGATGAGTGCCCGGCCAGGCCGCATCAAGCTCGACCTGAGCGTGCCGTTGCCGTATCCGCGACACTATTCGATCAAGACCAGCCCGGCGTTTGCCGCCTTGAAGGCAGAACTTACCGAGCAGGTGCGGGTCGAAGTGAAGGCGGCGCAGGCGATGGCAGTGGCCAACTGAGCGACGGCAGCCTCGGCTTTCTGTCACCATCGGCGCTACTCCCGTTTGGCGTGAAGCGCCGTCCCTCGAAAGATCCGCATGGACATGAAATCAAAGCCCGATGCGGCGGAGATCGCCAGCCTGCTCGACGCTGCGCTGGCGTTGCAGCGCAAGGCATACCGCGCCGATCCGGTGCCCGATTTCGAGCAACGCAAGTCGGATCTGCTGACCTTGCAGCGATTTGTTCGTGACCACAAGGACGCCTTGTGTGACGCGATCAATGCCGATTACGGCAACCGTTCGCGCCACGAGACGATGCTGGCCGAGATCTTTCCGGCGCTCGACGGCATCGACCATGCCATCAAGCACCTGCGCGGCTGGATGAAGCAGCAAAAGCGAGCCGTCGATCTGCGCAATTTTCTCGGCGCGAACAACCGCGTGATTCCGCAACCGCTGGGGGTGGTCGGGGTGATCGTGCCGTGGAATTTTCCGCTCAATCTGAGCATTGTTCCGCTGACCGGCATTTTTGCAGCCGGCAACCGGGCGATGGTCAAGCTGAGCGAGAACTCGCGACATCTCGCGCGTTTTCTGATCGAACAGATGCCGGCCTATTTTCCGCCCGAGAAGCTGCAGTTTTTCGACGAAACCGGTGGTGTCGGGGTGGCGTTTTCGACGTTGAAATTCGATCACCTGCTGTTTACCGGCTCCGGAGCCACCGGTCGACTGGTGATGGCCGCTGCCGCGCGCAACCTGTGCCCGGTAACGCTCGAGTTGGGCGGCAAGGCGCCGGCGATCCTGTGCGACGATTTTTCGGTGCGGCTCGCGGCCGAGCGCATCCTGTTCGTCAAATGCCTGAATGCCGGCCAGATCTGCACCAGCGTCGACCACCTGTGGATGCCGCACGACAAGATCGATGAATTCGTCAAGGAGGCGCAGCGGATCGTGCCGGCGCGTTATCCGACGCTCGGTTCGCGCGACTACACCTCGATCATCGATCAGCCATCGTTCGACCGCCTGTGCGCTGCACTCGACGATGCGCGCCGCAGTGGCGCCACCGTCGTGCCTTTGCTGCCGGGTCCGCCATTCGATGCGGCCACGCGCAAGATCGCGCCGCACATCGTGCTCGATGCACCCGACAGCAGCGACCTGTGGCAGCGCGAGATCTTCGGCCCGATCCTGCCGATTCGCGGCTATCTCAATCTCGATCAGGTGATCGACGCGATCAATGCCGGTCCGCGTCCGCTCGCGATGTATCCGTTCAGCAACGATGAAGCAACGGTGCAGCGGCTGCTCGACCGCGTGATGTCGGGTGGCGTTTCCGTGAATGACGCACTGTTCCATGTCGGTCAGCATGACCTGCCATTCGGTGGCGTCGGCGAATCGGGGATGGGCCACTATCACGGCAAGGAAGGTTTCCAGACCTTTTCGAAGTTGCGGCCGGTGTTCCAGCAGGCGCGTTTTTCGACGCTCAAGTTCCTGATGCCGCCGTATGGCCGGCTGGCCGATCGGGTGCTGGCGTTCCTGACCCGCTGACGCAGGCCCGGGCCGGTGTCGTGCCGGCGGAGATAATTCCGGCATGCTCTGGACGCCCCGACCCGCCAATCAAGAACAACGCCTGCGTGCACTTTCACAACGCCTGCGCAAGCTCGAGCGCCTGTTTCCGGTGCACGAGATCCTTGCCGAGCGGCTCGATTCGCCGCGTGTGCAAGCCTATTACCGCGAGTGCCATGCGGCCTACCGGAAGCACCATTCGTCCGAAGGTGCTGCGCACATGGCGCTCAACGATGGGGACCGGTTCGACCCGGACGGTTTTCGCGAGCATCTGCGTCGCATCGAGGCGCGTTGGTCGACCGACGCACCGGGCGATGTGCTCGAGCTGGGTTTTGGTCAGGGCTTCAATCTGGGTTTTCTCGCACCTCGACATCCCGGCCGGCGCTTCCAGGGCATCGATCTGACACCCGACCACCTTGAGCTGGCGCGTGGCCGGATGGCTGCCGCCGGTGTTACCAATACCGATCTGCAACTCGGCGATCTGCACCGCCTGCCCCAGGCAGACAGCAGTGTCGACGAAGTCTTCGCGATCGAGGCCTTCTGTTATGCGCAGGATGTGCCACAGGCGCTCAACGAGGTGGCGCGCGTGCTGCGGCCGGGCGGCCGTTTCACCTTGTTTGACGGGTATCAGCCGCGTCCGCTGGCCGAACTGGATGCCGACGGCGCGATGGC
>JBDTQC010000471.1:0-3201 GCA_039932405.1 Ideonella sp. | reverse complement strand
CAACGTGCTGCTGACCGGCGCCCGCGGCACCGGCAAGAGTTCGCTGATCAAGGCCTGCCTGAACGAGTTCGCCGATCGCGGCCTGCGCCTTGTCGAAGTCGACAAAACCGACCTGGTCGACCTGCCCGACATTGTCGATCTGGTCGCTGACCGCCCCGAGCGATTTATCGTCTACTGCGACGACCTCAGTTTCGATGAAGGCGAGGCCGGTTACAAGGCGCTGAAATCGATTCTCGACGGCTCGATTTCACAGGCCGGCGACAACGTGCTGGTCTACGCGACCAGCAACCGCCGCCACCTGTTGCCCGAATACATGAAGGAAAACCTCAGCTACCAGCACACCGAAGACGGCGAGGTGCACCCGGGCGAGGTGGTCGAGGAGAAGATCTCGCTGTCGGAACGTTTCGGGTTGTGGATCAGCTTCTATCCCTTCACCCAGGCCGAATACCTGGCGATCATGGCGCAGTGGCTGCGCGGTTTCGGCGTTTCTGAAGAGGCGATTGCGGCGGCGCGGCAGGAAAGCCTGGTCTGGGCGCTCGAGCGTGGTTCACGTTCAGGCAGGGTCGCCTTTCAGTTCGCCAACGACTATGCCGGGAGGCACGTCGCGTGAGCGGAGCTGCGCAGCGGGTTCCGGTCGATGTGGCGGTGGGCGTCTTGATCGAGCGGCTGCCGGACGGTCGCGAAGGCCGTTTTCTGCTGACCTCGCGCCCGGCTGGCAAGGTCTATGCCGATCATTGGGAGTTTCCCGGCGGCAAACTGGAGGCGGGTGAATCGGTCGAACAAGCCCTGCGGCGTGAGTTGCGCGAGGAACTCGGCGTCGAGATCGGCAGCGTGCTGCCGTGGAAGATCGAGTTGATGGACTATCCGCACGCCCTGGTGCGGTTGCATTTCTGCAAGGTCTTCGAGTGGCAGGGTGAGCTGCAGATGCTCGAACGGCAACAGATGGCCTGGCAGGATCTGCCGGTTCAGGTGAGCCCGGTATTGCCCGGCACCATCCCGGTGCTGAAATGGTTGGCGCAGGAGCGCGCATTTGCCGGACCCACCTACACTGATCAGATGAGCTGGCTCGATGCAATCAAATGGGATGATCAAGGCCTGGTGCCGGTAATTGCCCAGCAGCGTGGCAGCGGCGAAGTGCTGATGTTCGCCTTCATGAACCGAGACGCGTTGCAGGCTACCCTGCAGCGGGGGGAGGCGGTGTACTGGAGCCGCTCGCGCCAGCGGCTGTGGCACAAGGGGGAGGAGTCCGGCCATGTGCAGACGGTGCACGAACTGCGTCTCGATTGCGACGCAGACGTCATATTGATGTCGGTGACGCAAACGGGCTCGCCGGCCATCGCCTGCCATACCGGCCGGCACAGCTGTTTTTTCCGCCGCCTCGAAGATGGAGAATGGAAAACCGTCGATCCGGTCTTGAAAGATCCGGCACTGATCTATAAATAGAGCGATGCAAAGCCAAACCCGACCGGCTTCACAAGACGTCCTGGCCCGACTGGCCGAAGTCATAACACAGCGACGTGGCGGCGATCCGGAGCGCAGCTATGTCGCGCGTCTCTTCGCAAAGGGAAATGACGCGATTCTGAAAAAAATCGGCGAGGAGGCCACTGAAACGGTGATGGCCGCGAAGGACGGGGATCCGCAGAAAATCATCGCCGAGATGGCCGATCTTTGGTTTCACTGCCTGCTGGCGCTGGAGGCCTTCGATCTGAATCCGGCCGATGTGCTGGCCGAATTGCAACGCCGCGAGGGTCTCTCGGGGCTCGAGGAATTTGCGGCCCGGCGACTCCAGCAACGAGAGGAGAAGGGAACATGAACGAGGTGATTCAGTTCGATGACCGCATGCGGTCCTTGAAGACAGTGGGACACATCAGCTACCTGCTTCATACGGTGGTGGCGATTGGTGCGGTCCTGCCGGGCATCCAGGCCAGCGTGGCGCTGTTGCTGGTGGCTTTCCTGATCGACCTGATCAAGAAGGATGACGCCGTCGGCAGTTGGCAGGAGTCGCATTTCCGCTGGCGCATTCGCAGCGTGCTGTGGGCGGGGGGCCTTTATCTCGTGACTGCGCCGCTTTGGTTGATCTTTCTGGCTCCGGGCTGGATCGCGTGGTCGCTGATCTCGATCTGGTTCCTGTACCGCGTGGTGCGCGGCTGGGTCAACCTCAGCAACAACGCTCCTATGCCGGATTGATTCGCGCTTCACTGCCCAGCATGCCATGAGCCACGACCCGAACTGCATCTTCTGCAAGATCGTCGAAGGAAAGATTCCGAGCCGCAAGGTCTATGAAGACGACGAGGTGCTGGGCTTCCACGACATTGCCCCGTGGGCGCCGGTGCATTTCCTGCTGATACCGAAGCAGCACATCGAGTCGCTGTACGAGACCGATCCCGGGCAGCACGCCGCGTTGCTCGGCAAGATGCTGGCGCTGGCTCCGAAGCTGGCCCGCGAACAAGGCGTCGTCAATGGCTTCCGGGCACTGGTCAATACCGGGCCCGACGGGCACCAGGAAGTGCCGCACCTGCACCTGCATGTGATCGGTGGTCCGCGCCCCTGGGCCAAGGGATAGCACGCGGCGGTCGAGCGCAATCCTTTGCCGTTGGCCAGGGCTGGCCGGAGTTCGACACGGGGCTTCGTCCGCAATCGCATCAGGGTGGCAAGGTGGTCGCCTAGAATCCGACCCTATTGAGACAGGAGAAAATCATGGGTTCATTCAGTGTCTGGCACTGGTTGATCGTGTTGTTGATCGTGGTGCTGGTATTTGGCACCAAGAAACTCAAGAACATCGGTTCCGATCTGGGTGGTGCAGTCAAGGGTTTCAAGGACGGCGTTCGCGATGGCGGCTCGTCAAGCGACACCGACCCCAACGCACCCAAGGTGACGACGCAAAAACGCGACGACGGCAACACCGTCGATGTCGAAGCCAAGACCAAGGTGTGAGCAGCATCGGCTCGGGTCTGGCATGGATTTTTCAGGCTGCAACAGCCTGAGGCTTGCTGATGATTGATTTCGGTTTCGACAAGATCGCATTGATCGGTGCCGTTGCGCTGATCGTCATCGGCCCGGAGCGGCTGCCCCGGGTGGCGCGCACGGTGGGCCATTTCATCGGCAAGGCGCAGCGTTATGTCGCCGACGTCAAGGCCGAGGTCAACCGCTCGATCGAGCTCGAAGAGCTGAAGAAGATGAAGACCCAGTTCGAGGATGCGG
>JBDTQC010000470.1:0-3206 GCA_039932405.1 Ideonella sp. | reverse complement strand
AGGCCATCAGGATCGAGCACACCGGGCAGTTGTTGACGCTGACGATGGTCGAGGTGGCGCCGTCGCCGGCAGCGATTTCCTCGATGATCAGCGCCAGGCTCAGATAGTCGAGGCCGGCACCACCCAGTTCGGCCGGCACGGCCACGCCATAACAACCCAGCTCGGCCAGACCGCGCAACTCGTCACGCGGGAAATGGTGCTCCTTGTCCCAGCGCGCGGCAGCGGGCGCGATGCGGTCTTGCACGTAGCTGCGGATCGCGTCCTGAACGGCACGCTGGTCTTCGTTGAGCAACATGTGGATCGCCTGATTGCGTTGGATGGCCTGAACGGACACTTGCAGCCCGAGAGTTGAAGCCCGGGAGTTGAAGACCGAGAGGCGGCGCGTCGACTACCAGTCGATTGCGGCGCCGTCGTGGTTCAGGAAACGGCCATTGTCGTCGGCGCCGATCGAATCCAGCAATCCGCGCATGTCCTTGACACTGTCTGTCACACCGAGATCGGCCTGCTCGCCACCCATGTCGGTACGCACCCAGCCCGGATGCAAGGCAACACAGGTCACGCGGCCAGCGAGCGCGGTCGAGATGTCCTTCAGCACCGAGTTCAGCGCCGCCTTGGACGCGCGATACAACCAGCCGCTGGCGCTGGCCCGTGTACCGATCGACCCCATGCGCGACGACAACACGGCCAGTCTGGCACCAGCAGCCAGGCTGTCGACGATCTGTGGCACCACCCGCATCGCGCCCAGCACATTGGTGTGCATCACGGCGTCGAAATCGGACTCGGTCGGCGACTCGAGCCCGGCTTGGCGCGGCCCGTAGATGCCAGAGCAGATCACGGCGACATCGAAGCTCGAACCATCGAGCTGCCAGGCCAGGCCCGCCACACTGGGCGCCTGCGCAACATCGAGCGCGATCGCGCTGGCGCCGAGTTCGCGCAGATGCGCAAGCGCTGCTTCGTTGCGCGCAGTGGCGGTGACTTCAGCGCCGGCGGCCAGGTATTGATTGACGAACTCGAGGCCGAGTCCGCGCGATGCACCGATGATCAGGACCTTCATGCGCTGGTCAAACCATCTCGACCGCAAGCGCGGTGGCCTCGCCGCCGCCGATGCACAACGCGGCCATGCCCTTCTTCAAACCTCGCTTGCGCAAGGCCCCGAGCAGCGTGACGACGATGCGCGCCCCGCTCGCGCCGATCGGATGCCCCAGCGCACAGGCGCCGCCATGCACGTTGACGATCTCGTGCGGCAGCTTGTATTCGGCCATCGCAGCCATCGTCACTGCGGCAAATGCCTCGTTGACTTCCCACAGATCGACATCCTGCGCCTTCCAGCCGATGTTGCGCAGCAGCTTGTCGATCGCACCGATCGGAGCAGTCGCAAACAGATTGGGCGCCTGCGCATGCACCACATGTCCGACGATGCGGGCCAGCGGCTTGCAACCCTGCCGGATCGCAGCCGACTCGCGCATCAGCACCAGGGCCGCAGCGCCGTCGGAAATGCTCGACGAGGTGGCGGCTGTGATCTTGCCATCCTTGGTGAACGCCGCCTTCAGCCCCGCGATCTTGTCGAGCCTGGCCTTGAACGGCTGCTCGTCGAACTTGACGACGGTATCGGCGCCTTTGCCGGCCACCGCAACCGGCGCCATCTCCCAATCGAAACTGCCGTCTTCGTTGGCGCGCTTGCTGCGTTCGGTCGAGGCGATCGCGAACTGATCCATGGCCTCACGGCTGAACTGGTATTTCGACACGCACTCTTCGGCGAAAACACCCATCGCCTTGCCATTGCCGTTCGGCAGCCGCTCGTAGGCATCCTCGAGGCCGTCCAGCGCCATGTGATCGTAGAACGCGGTGAGCCCGTATTTGACGCCCTTGCGGATCTGGCTCAGGTGCGGCGCGTTGGTCATGCTTTCCATGCCGCCGGCAACCACCACATCGGCGCTGCCGGCCACCAGCATGTCGTGCCCGAACATCATCGCGCGCATGCCCGAACCGCACATCTTCGACAGGGTGACCGCACCGGCCGATTGCGGCAGTCCGGCACCCAGAGCCGCCTGGCGTGCCGGCGCCTGGCCCTGACCCGCCATCAGGCAATTCCCCATCAACACCTCGTTGACCGCATCGCCTGGCACGCCGGCCCGTTCGACCGCAGCGCGGATCGCCACGGCACCCAGGCGATGGGCGGCAAGTGAAGAAAAATCGCCGAGCAGTCCGCCAATCGGCGTACGTGCGGCGGAAACGATGACGATGGGATCGGACATGGGTCGTTCCTTCAAAAGGCGGTCAATCCGTCAGCGCGGCACGGTTGCAGAAGCGGCGCGCGGGATCGTAGGGAAATACATCGTGCACATGGCCGGCCAGAATCCGGTCCTTGTTACTTTGCCAGAAAGCCGCATCGAGCAGATCGGCATGGTGTTTCATGAAGACCGCACGGACCTGCGGATTGCCGAGCAGAAATGGCGCGAAAGTTTCTGGAAAGACATCCCTGGGCCCGACGCTGTACCAGACTTCGCCGGACATTTCCTCTTCCTCGTTGCGCGGCTGCGGCACGCGACGGAAATTGCAGTCCGTCAGGTATTCGATCTCGTCGTAATCGTAGAAGACGATCTTGCCGTTGCGCGTGACACCGAAGTTCTTCCAGAGCATGTCGCCGGGAAAGATGTTGGCGGCCACCAGATCCTTGATGGCGTTGCCGTATTCGACAACCGCGGCTTCGATCTGCCGTGCCGACGCTTCTTGCAGATAGATGTTGAGCGGAATCATGCGCCGCTCGATGTAGACGTGACGGATCACCAGATCGTCGCCCTCTTCCTCGAGCAGGCTGCCACAGAACTGGCGCAACTCGGCCAGCAATTCCGCATCGAAACGCTTGCGCGGAAACGCGACATTGCTGTATTCGTGCGTATCGGCCATTCGACCGACGCGATCGTGCTGCTTGACCAGCAGGTATTTGCCTTTCACCTGCTCGCGGGTGGTTTCCTTCTGCAGCGGGAAGAAGTCCTTGATCAGCTTGAATACGAACGGGAAACTGGGCAAGTCGAACACCAGCATCACCATGCCCTTGATGCCGGGCGAGATGCGGAAGTGGTCGCTGCTGTGTCGCAGATGGGTCAGAAAGTCGCGGTAGAAGAGGTTCTTGCCCTGCTTGTGCAAGCCCAGCGCGTTGTAGATCTCGCTGCGCGGCTTGCGCGGCATCATCGAGCGCAGGAAAT
>JBDTQC010000469.1:0-3207 GCA_039932405.1 Ideonella sp. | reverse complement strand
CCGCCACCCGACGTGTAGCCGACGCCATCAGCATGCTGTTGTGTCTCACGTCAGATCCTGTATATGTTTCGCGCACGCGGCGCAGCGCCCGTGCAGCACCAGATCATGCGATTCGACTTGGAAGCCGGTCGGCGCCAGTTCCTGCATGTTGCCCGGGCAGCCGTGAATCGGCACCACGGTTTCGCAGCCGGTGCAATGAAAATGATGGTGGTGGTGCGCTTGGCCGGGGTTGACGGCCTCCAGTTGGCTGTTTGCGTTCGCGCCTTGCGCATCGGCGTGTGTGCAGCGCGTCTCGAAGCGGGCTGTTTGACCGGGCAGTTCGACCTTGACGATTTCGCCGTCCGATTCGAGCGCCTTGATCTGGCGATAGACGGTTGATAGATTGAGCCCCGGTGCTTCGTTCCTCGCCATCTCGAGAATCTCGGTCGGGCTCAAGGTGCGGCCGCTGTCGGCCAGTGCATCGAGCACCGCGCGGCGTTGACGAGTCAGTCTTTCCATGTCGCGATCTTAACGCGAATGCAAACGCATTTGCATTAACGGGAGTTCCGCGGCAGCTTCGCCGTCTCGCGGGGCTCACTTGGCTGATTCGGCCGCCTCGCCTTCCGTCGCGGTCGCTGCGGTCGCGTGTGGGTTCCAGGGCTCGGCACGTCGTTGCGCGGCTAGCCGCTCCTGCGCAAACAGCGTTTCGAGCTGCCGTCTGCCCTCCTTGGCGTTGGCGATCAGCTTGGCCTCATCTTTCCAGTGCGGTGCCATGTCATCCAGTTGCGCGACCGTATGCTTGCGAAAACGCAGCGCCAGATTGCGTGCCTGATGAGCCTGCCAGCCGAGCAGTTCGAGCACGCTGCGACCGCTCATCAAGGCCGAGTCGAGGGTTTCGCGTTCGATCAGCGAAACCCCGAGCTCGCGCAATGCAAAGAAATGCCGCACATTGCGCGCCCGCGCAACCACGGTGAGTTGCGGGAAATGCTCGCGTGCCATCTGCGCCACTCGCAGGCTCTGATCGATGTCGTCGATGGCGAGCACCAGAACCCGCGCCTCCTGGGCGCCCGCCATGCGCATCAGGTCGAGCCGGGTCGCATCGCCGTAGAACACTCGCCAGCCGAAACGCCGCATCGCCTCGATCTGTTCGGCGTTGTGATCGAGCACCGTCGGCACGATGCCGTTGGCATACATCAGCCGACCGACGATCTGGCCATAGCGACCAAAGCCCGCAATGATCACCGGCGCCTGCTGCGCTTCGTCGATCTCGGGCGGCGTCGAGTGGCCAGATGTCTTGGGTCGGCGTTTCGCATGGCGGTCGGCCAATACCAGCAGCAGCGGCGTCAGCAGCATCGAAATGGCCACCACCGCGACCAGCAGCGAACTGGTGGCGGCATCGACGACGCGGGCCTGTTCGGCCGTCTGGAAAACCACGAAACCAAATTCGCCACCCTGCGCCAGCAGGATGACGAAAACCGGCCGCTCGCCGGGCGGAATCGACATCAGCCGCGCCATCAGCCAAAGCACGGCGGCCTTGATCGCAAGAAAGCCGAACACCAGCACGAGCATCAACAAGGGACGCTCCAGCACCACCGAAAAGTCGATGGTCATGCCGACCGCAATGAAGAACAGGCCGAGCAGCATGCCCTTGAACGGCTCGATGTCGGTTTCGAGTTCGCGCCGGTATTCGCTTTCTGCCAGCAGCACGCCGGCCAGAAAAGCGCCCAGTGCCATCGACAAGCCGACCGACTGCATCAAGGCCGCGGTGGCTACCACCAGCAACAGCGATGCGGCGGTGAAAATTTCCGGCGTGCGGCTGCGCGCAATCCAGCGCAGTGCGGGGCGCAGCAACAAGCGGCCACCGAGCACGATCGCGGCAATCACTCCGACCGCTTTGGCCGCACCCAGCCAGCCCTCGCCACCTGCGCTGTCAGCGCCTGCCCCGACTGCGAGCAGTGGAATCAGCGCCAGAATCGGGATTGCCGCGACATCCTGCAACAAGGCAACGCTCAGCACGCTCTGCCCCGATGTGGTTGCCATCAGATTGCGCTCGGCCAATGCGCCGAGGCCGATCGCCGTCGAAGAGAGTGCGAGACCGAGTGCCGCCACGCTGGCAATCCGCCAGTCGAGGGCCGACCAACCCAGCAACGCCGCCGCCAGCAAGACGACGCCGATCATCAGGCCACTCGAGCCGAACAATTGAAAGCTGCCCCAGCCGAAGATCGGCTTGCGCAGCGCCCACAACCGCCTGGGTTCGAGTTCGAGGCCGACCAGAAACAGCATCAGCACCACGCCGAACTCTGCGAAGTGCAGGATCTCCTGTGGATCGGTGACCAGCCGCAATCCCCAAGGCCCGATGGCGATTCCGGCAGCCAGGTAGCCGATGATCGATCCGAGACCGAGTGCCTTGGCCAGCGGCACGGCAAGCACCGCCGCACCAAGGTAGATCAGACTGGTAGTGAGCCAGGTGCTGTGCTCCATCAGGCAGTTTCCAGCTTGGGCGCAGCGAACGGCGGCGGCGCGTCCTGGCGTTCGGCCGGGCGGGCATCGTCCGGTATCACGCAATCGATGCACTCGTCGAGCAACTCGAGTTCGGGCCAGGCTGGATAGCTGCCGAGTCGTTGCGAGAAGACCCCGGCATGCTCGCTGATGACGTCCGGGCCGACCCGGTGCGCACCATGCAGAACCAGCGGCGCCAGGAAGCGCATGCCGCACAAGGCAGCTGTCTGCTCGTAGGGCGGCAGAAAGGCGTCGAAGAAGTATCGGTTATAGCCGTCCGGGCGATAGGAATCCTCGGCGCCGCCGGTACTCGCGACCAGCCACAGATCCTTGCCGCGCAGCGCTCCCCCGCCTGGCCCGTAGGCCCAGCCGAAGGCGAGCACTTCGTCGAGCCACAATTTCATCAGCGGCGGCATGCTGTACCAGTGGATCGGGTGCAGCCAGACGACGAGCGTGGCCCGAGACAAGGCCGCCTGTTCAACTGCCACGTCGATCAAGTAGTCCGGGTAGAGGGCGTACAGATCGCGCACCTCGATGCGATTGGCATTGCCGCTGTCCACCGGCGTCGATTCGGCCGCGGCGCGCATCAGGCGGCGGTTCAGTCGCGAATATTCCATCGCGGGATGGGCGGCGATCACCAGAATTTCAGTGGCTTGCATGCGTGGTGGTGCGCGGACGTGCGCGTGGGTGCGACGGAGGGGCGGGCCAGTCGTGAACGAACGATCTGAT
>JBDTQC010000468.1:0-3211 GCA_039932405.1 Ideonella sp. | reverse complement strand
GTGTGTCAAGCGCACCGCCGAATCGGTCTTGTTGATGTGCTGACCACCAGCACCGCTGGCGCGAAAGGTATCGGTGCGCACGTCGGACGGATTGATGTCGATCTCGATCGAGTCGTCGACCTCCGGGTAGACAAACAAGGACGCGAAACTGGTGTGGCGGCCGCCCGACGAATCGAACGGGCTCTTGCGCACCAGGCGGTGCACGCCGGTCTCCGTGCGCAGCAGGCCGAACGCATAGTCGCCTTCGACCTTGATCGTCGCACTCTTGATTCCGGCGGTGTCGCCCGCTGTCTCGTCCTCCAGCGTGGTCGTGAATCCCTTGCGCTCGCAATATTTCAGATACTGGCGCAGCAGCATCTGCGCCCAGTCGCAGGCCTCGGTGCCGCCGGCACCGGCCTGAATGTCGATGAAGCAATTGCTCGGATCGGCCGGATTGTTGAACATGCGACGGAACTCGAGTTCCTTGATTGCCGTCTCGAGCTTGTCGGCATCTTTCTCGATCCCGAGCAAGCCGTCGAAGTCGTCGTCCGCCTTCGACATCTCGAACAGCTCGCTGTTATCGGACAGGTTGCTGGTCAGGTGGTCGATTGTCTCGACGACGTTTTCCAGCAAGCGTTTCTCGCGGCCGAGCTCCTGGGCCCGTTTGGGCTCGTTCCAGACCGTCGGGTTCTCGAGGGCCGCATTGACCTCGTTCAGGCGCAGTGCTTTGCGATCGTAGTCAAAGATACCCCCGAAGAGCAGCGGTGCGCTCGCTCAGATCGGCGATCTTGTTGCCAATTGCATTGATGTGTTCGACGTCCATGGTGCGATCCTGTCACGCGTGCGCAAAGGGAGGATTTTTGCATGCCGGCCGACGTTCACTCGATGAAGCGCTGCAGATGCCCCGCCAACGTCTCGGGCTGGTCATGGTGCAGCATGTGGGCTGCACCTTCGAGCACGACGCGCTCGACTTGCGGTACGACTGCCAGCCGGGCCTCGAAATCGCTGCGCGGATAACGGCCGCCCCAATGGGTTGCAATGTCAGACAGCGACCCTTCGACCCAGAGCAACGGCGCGCGAATCGCGGCCCAGCAGGCGAGCGCTTCGGCGCGCTGGTACAGCACCGGGTTGATGCGGCGATGCGCCGGATCGCCGAGGATGTCCCACATACCGTCGGCACATTGACGCGCCCAGTGCCCTGCCAGGTACGCCGCCCGCTGCGCCGACAGACGGGGGTTGGTCTTGCGCAACCGCGCCGCGACTCCGTCGAGGTTCTCGTAACGGCGCAGTCGGGCCGGCTGCTTCAGCTCGTCCAGCCACGTGATGTAGCGTTCAGGAGCCTGCGCAGGATCCGACGCCGGCATGCCGAAACCCTCGAGGTTGATCAAGCGGCGCACGCGCTGTGGCCGGATACCGGCATAAAACATCGCGATGTTGCCACCCATGCTGTGTCCGAGCAGGTCGATCACTGCGCTCAATTCGCCGCGCTCTGCCAGTTGATCGATGAGTCCGTCGAGGTCCCCGAGGTAATCGGGAAACCAGTAGCTGTCGGCACCCGAGGCGTCGCTGAGACCGAAGCCACGCCAGTCGAGCGCGATGATGTGCCGGTCGTCGGCCAAAGCATCGACCATGAACTGGAACGAGGCGCCGACATCCATCCAGCCGTGCATCAGCAGCAGGCTGGGTCGCTGGCTACTCGCCATCGACACATCGCCCCAGATGCGCAGGTGCATGCGCAGGCCGCGCACGTCGACGAACTGGCTTCGCGCCGGGCGGCGCTCGACATAGGGTTTGAAGTCGGAGGGGGCAAGGTCTTGATCGGGCATGGCCGAACTCTACGTGAACCCGCCAGGAGCCGCTCGGACCTGCCAGGTTCGCACCAGCGAGGTGACAATCCCGACATGACCGAGACAACTTCGAACCACGCTTCAGCGCCCGAGGCATCGTTTGCGCTCCGGCCGGCCAACCCAGCCGACTGTGGCGCCATCGTCGGGATGATCCGCGAATTGGCAGAATTCGAGCTGCTGAGCCACCTCGTCAAGGTGACGCCCGATGGCTTGAGGCAGCACCTGTTCGGCGAGCGACCCGTGGCCGAGGCGGTGGTGGTCGAAATGGATGGCAAGATCGTTGCCTTCGCATTGTTCTTCACCAACTTCTCGACCTTCCTCGGCAAACCGGGCCTCTATCTGGAAGACCTTTATGTGCAGCCGAGCCAACGCCAGCGCGGCATCGGCAAGGCCTTGTTGGAGCACCTCGGCGCGCTGGCGGTGGAACGCGGCTGCGGTCGCTTCGAATGGAGCGTGCTCGACTGGAATGCGAATGCCGTCGCGCTCTACCGCAAGATGGGCGCCGACGTGATGCCCGATTGGCGGATCTGCCGCATTGCCGGCGAGGCCTTGCAGGCCTACGCGAAAGACTGAAGCGCCAGCCGACCCGATCAATCCTGCTGCGAGGGAACCCCGATGTCCAGCCAACTCACCGAGGCCAACGGCCGACCCTCCAAAGCACACAAGACACCCGCCGATCCGGCGCTGGCCGATCATTACGAATCGATGCACGCCGCGTTCCGCTGGGCAGTGCCGCCAGATTTCAACATCGCGCAGGCTTGCTGCGGCCGCTGGGCACGCGAGACGCCCGATGCAATCGCCATTCACCATGAGACCGAAGACGGTGCGCGCCGCCGCATCAGCTATGGGCAGCTTCAACAAGAGGCGAACCGACTGAGTCATGTGCTGCGTGACCTGGGCGTGCAACGCGGCGACCGCATCGCGATCGTGATGCCGCAGCGCCCCGAAACGGCAGTCGCGCAGATCGCCATCCACCAGCTTGGCGCGATCGCGATGCCACTGGCGATGATGTTCGGCCCCGACGCCCTCGAATACCGTCTGCAGAACAGCGAAGCGGCGCTGGCAATCGTCGATGAAGGCGGCATCGACAACCTGCTGCTGGCCCGCCCCCAATGCCCGCTGCTGCGCACCGTCATCGCCGTCGGCCGCGCCCAAGGCCGGGGCGACATCGACTGGGACCCCGCACTCGCCCAACAGCCGACCACATTCACCCCGGTCACCACCGCCGCCGACGACCCCGCCATCCTGATCTACACCAGCGGCACCACCGGCCCCGCCAAAGGCGCCCTGCTCCCCCAACGCGCCCTGCTCGGCAACCTGCCCGGCTTCATCTGCAGCCAGAACTGGTTTGGTTTCAATCCCGCCCTCGGTACAAGCCCTCGTCC
>JBDTQC010000467.1:0-3212 GCA_039932405.1 Ideonella sp. | reverse complement strand
CCTGCGCCGATGCGGCGAACAAGGCCGCGAGTCCGAACGAGGCGGCCAGGACATTGCCCAGATTGCCCAGCGCGACGCCCGCCACCGACACCAGGCCCGATCTGCGCCCCTGCGCGATGCTGCGAGTGACGACGTACAACACGCCGGGGCCAGGCGTCACTGCCAGCAGCAGGCTCGCCAGCAGAAAGGCCGAAAACAGCGGCCACGGTGGAAGGAGGTTTTCCATCGCAGCCATTCTGCTCAAAAGACGAATGCTCAGCGGCCGCCGCGCTTGTGGCTGGGGCCGGGGCTTGGGCTGGCAGTCAACTCGGATTTGCGGATTCGCACCGCCCGGTTGACTGGCAAAGGCGCCGCCGCGGGTTCGCCATCCTGCGCTGGTTCGAGCGAAGCGGCCAACGCCTGTTCTGGCGTGACCTGCGCCGCTGCTGCGGCGGCCTTGACCGATGCCTTCTCTTCAGCGCCGACAGTTTCCTTGACGACGCCGGTGTGCGGCGCAAGCAGTGGAATCAGTTGGCCATAGACCTTCGGGTTGCCGGCCACCACTTCGCGCTGGAACAGGTAGTCGGCCTCACCGGTGAAGTTGCCGATCAATCCACCGGCTTCGGTGATGATCAACGAGCCGGCGGCGATATCCCAGGGATGCAGGCCGGTCTCGAAGAAACCGTCGTACCAGCCGGCGGCCACATAGCACAGGTCCAGCGCTGCCGCGCCGGGCCGCCGCAAGCCGGCGCAGTTCTGCATCACCGATTCGAACATGGCGAGATAGCGCTTGAAGTTGTCGCCCTTTCGGAACGGGAATCCGGTGCCGATCAATGAGTCGGACAGGCGCGTGCGCTTGGACACGCGAATGCGCTTGTCGTTGAGAAATGCGCCCCGACCCTTCGAGCTGTAGAACAGGTCGTTGCGCGACGGGTCGTAGACGACCGCCTGCTGGATCTGGCCCTTGTACGACAGCGCGATCGAGACCGCGAAAACCGGCAGGCCGTGGATGAAATTGGTGGTGCCGTCGAGCGGATCGATGATCCACAGGTAGTCGCTGTCCTTGGCACCGTGGGCCCGGCCCGACTCCTCGGCCAGTATGCCGTGGCCGGGATAGGCGGTCAGCAAGGTCTCGATGATGACCCGTTCGGCGGCCTGATCGACTTCGGTTACGAAGTCGTTGCTGGATTTGGTGGTGATCGTCAACAGGTCGACATCCATCGATGCCCGATTGATCAGCGCCCCCGCCGCGCGTGCCGCCTTGACGGCGATGTTGAGCATGGGATGAAGCGCTTGCGACATGGTGCAACCTGACTGAGAGACGACTTGGCGGAGGAAAAGAGCGGTGCCGACAGGCGCCATGAGGCGCGCTGCGGATAATGTCCATTTTATGTCGGACCCGATTCCCCTGATCCCGCCGCCGACTGCGACGAGTCTGGCCCCTGATCTGTCGCTGGACACGCCCCGCCCAGCGCCCAGCCGGTTCATCCTTGTCGAGACCAGTCATCCTGGCAATGTCGGCGCAGCCGCGCGCGCCATGAAGGTGATGGGATTCGACGACCTGGTGCTGGTTGCGCCGCGAGAGCGATCGATGGCCAAAGCGCCGGAGGCCATTGCCATGGCCAGCGGGGCGACCGATGTGCTCGAGAAGGCCCGAGTCGTTGACAGCCTGGCCGAGGCGGTGGTCGGAATCGACTACCTCTGTGCAACCGCGATGACGCCGCGCGACTTCGGTCCGGCGGTGCATGCGCCTCGCGAACATCTGGCCGATCTGGCGCAAAGCGGACACCGGGTCGGCTTCGTCTTCGGCTCTGAACGGTTTGGCCTTGGCAACCGCCATGTGTACCAGTGTCATGCGGTGCTGAGTATTCCGACACCGGCCGGTTACGGCTCGCTCAATCTGGCACAGGCGGTGCAATTGATCGCCTACGACTGGCGTTGTGCATTGGGCGCCTACCGCGTCCTGCCACGCACCGTGCAACCCGAATTCGCCGATGCGGCCGCTGTCCAGGGACTGCTCGAGCACTGGGAGCAGACCTTGCTTCAGATCGGCTTCCTGGACCCGAACGCCCCGCGCAAACTCATGCCGAGGCTGAACCAGTTGCTGAACCGGGCCGAACTTCGCAGCGAAGAGCTGAATATCCTGCGCGGCATTGCCCGGGCCGTCGCCGAGGCAGCGATCAAGCGCGGTTAAGCGCTGTTTATTGAGCTACTGCATGCGCCGTCCGAGTGGACGGATGCCGATCCGAACGAGACTCGTGAGAAGGGTTTCCAGTGACCACGCATAGCAATGCACTTGCGTTGTCTATAAGATGCATTTGATATACTTCTTATGGAGATGATCCCCAGATCAGCGACGCGTTGCGTCCTATCCGGGAAATTCGATCGCCCTGTCGGCGACTGAGATCTGCCTCCGGCCTGATGCCGCCGAGGCAAGCCTGCACATGAGGAATCAAGCAATGACGATCACCTTGACTGAAGCCGCTGCCGAGCAGGTTCGAAAGCAGATCGCCAGTCGTGGCAAAGGCCTCGGCCTGCGCGTCGGCGTCAAGAATGTGGGCTGCTCGGGCTTTGCCTACACCTATGAACTGGTTGATGAGTTGCGTGCCGACGACCACGTTTTCGAAAGCCATGGTGCCAGGCTCGCGGTCGATCCGAAGAGTCTGACCTTCGTCGACGGCTCTTGCTTCGATTTCGTCAGGGAAGGGATGAACAGGGTCTTCAAGGTCGACAACCCGAATGTCGACGCCACCTGCGGCTGTGGCGAGAGTTTCAACCTGAAGGCCGGCACAGGGCCAGGAGCAGGCGCATGAGTGCATTGCTTCAAAGCCTCGTCAACCAGCCTTACAAGCATGGTTTCGTGACCGACATCGAGTCGGATGTCGCCGCGAAAGGCCTGAACGAAGACACGATCCGACTGATCTCGATGAAAAAGCGCGAGCCCGACTGGCTGCTCGAGTTTCGTCTGAAGGCTTTTCGTCATTGGCTGACGATGACACCACCGGCGTGGGCCAACGTGAATTTTCCGAAGATCGATTTCCAGGGCATCAGCTACTTCTCGGCACCCCGACCAAAGCCCAAGCTCGCCAGCATGGACGAGGTCGATCCCGAACTGTTGCGAACTTTCGAGAAGCTCGGCGTGCCCATGCATGAGCGCGCCACGTTGGCCAATGTCGCGGTCGACGTGATCTTCGACAGCGTCTCGGTCGCGACCACCTACAAGGCCAGGCTCG
>JBDTQC010000466.1:0-3249 GCA_039932405.1 Ideonella sp. | reverse complement strand
TGGCATCGCAGCGGAAGCTGCCTTCCTGCATGTTGCCGTCGCAGATGCCGAGCCACACCACCAGCGCATGCAAGGCCTTGGCATATTCGGCCGCTTCGACGCTCGAGCGCATGTCGGGCTCGGTGACGATCTCGAGCAACGGCGTGCCGGCTCGGTTGAGGTCGATGCCGGTCTGGCCGGCGTAGTCTTCGTGCAGCGATTTGCCGGCATCTTCTTCCAGGTGGGCGCGCGTCAGATTGACGCGATGCGCCTGGTCGCCGACCAGAAAATCGACTGTCCCGCCCTGGACCACGGGCGTCTCGTACTGGCTGATCTGATAGCCCTTCGGCAGGTCAGGATAGAAATAATTCTTGCGCGCGAATATCGAGTGGTTGGCGACCTTGGCGCCGACCGCCAGACCGAAGCGGATCGCGCGCTCGACGGCACCCCGGTTCATCACTGGCAAGGTGCCCGGCAGCGCCAGATCGACAACCGACGCCTGGGTATTCGCAGCCGCACCGAAACGGGTCGACGAGCCACTGAAGATCTTCGACAGCGTCGACAGCTGGGCGTGTGTCTCCAGGCCGATCACCACCTCGTAGCCGCGGATCAGTTTGACCGTGCTCATCGCGAACCTCCGGGTGCGCGTTGATGCCAGTCGGTCGCATTCTGGAATGCATGGGCGCTGTGCAGCAGCCGCCCCTCGTCGAAATAGTTGCCGATCAGCTGCAGCCCGACCGGCATGCCATGCTCGCCAAAGCCCACCGGCAGGCTCATCCCGGGCAATCCGGCCAGGCTGGCGGGCAGCGTGAAGATGTCGGCCAGATAAGACTTGACCGGGTCGTCGCCCTGACCGCCGATCGGCCACGCCACGGTGGGCGCGACCGGGCCGGCAATCAGATCGCAAAGCTTGAAACAGGTTTGAAAGTCGTCGGCAATCATCCGGCGCAGTTTTTGTGCCTGCAGGTAATAGGCGTCGTAATAGCCATGCGACAGCACGTAGGTGCCTATCATGATGCGTCGCTTGACCTCCGGCCCGAAGCCTTCGGCACGGCTTTTCTTGTACATGTCGAGCAGGTCGGTGTATTGATCGGCCCGATGCCCGAATCGCACCCCGTCGAAGCGACCCAGGTTCGAGCTGGCTTCGGCTGGCGCGATGATGTAGTACACCGGAATCGACAGCTCGGTGCGTGGCAGGCTGACGTCGACCAGCGTCGCGCCAAGCGCTTCGAACTGCGCCAGCGCAGCGCGTACCGCACCTTCCACATCGGCAGCCAGGGCCGCAGGGAAGAATTCGGTCGGCAGGCCGATTCGCAGACCGGCCAATGGCCGAAGTTGATCGGCACCGGCGCGCGCTTGCGTCAAGCTGGCCGCGTAGTCTTGTGGTGCGCGCTGGGCACTGGTCGCATCACGCGCGTCGAAGCCGCTCATCGCCGACAGCAGCACCGCACAATCTTCGGCACTTCGGGCCAGCGGACCGGCCTGGTCCAGGCTCGATGCAAAGGCGATCATGCCGTATCGCGAGCACACGCCGTAGGTCGGCTTGATGCCGGTGATGCCGCAAAAGCTGGCGGGCTGGCGAATCGAACCACCCGTATCGGTGCCGGTGGCTGCCGGTATCTGGCGTGCCGCCACGGCCGCGGCCGAGCCTCCCGACGAACCACCGGGCACGCGTTGCATGTCCCATGGGTTGCGGACCACACCAAATGCAGAATTTTCGCTGGCCGAGCCCATCGCGAATTCATCGCAATTGAGCTTGCCCAGCGTGACCGCACCGGCTTGCGCCAGACGGCTGACGACGGTGGCGTCGAACGGGCTGCGGTAGCCCTCGAGCATCTTCGAGCCGGCGGTGGTTGGAAGATCCCGCGTAACAAAGATGTCCTTGTGTGCTAGCGGGATGCCCAGCAAGGTTGTCGATTGGCCCTGTTGGCGGCGCGTGTCGGCGGCCTTGGCCTGAGCGATCGCGCCATCGGCGTCGACTTGCAGCCAGGCCCCTAGGTCGCCATTGGCAGCGATGCGCCGCAACAAGTGCTGTACCGCCTCGACGCTGGAGACCGTGCCGGCGCGCAATTGTCGGGCGAGTTCGGCGACACCCCAATCATGGAGATCTGCAGAATCCGGGCCGTTCATTCGAGCACCTTGGGCACCAGAAACAGTCCGTCCTCGACGGCCGGCGCACTGAGCTGATTGCGCTCGCGGTCGTTGCATTCGGTGACGATGTCGTCGCGCAGCCGCAACTCGACTTCACTGACAGCCGACAGTGGCGTATACAAAGGCGCCACGCCGCGGGTGTCGACCAGACTCATCTGATCGACAATCGAAAAGAAGCCGTTCAACTGCGTCAGCATCGAGGCCTGTTCGGATTCTTTCAGTTCCAGCCTCGCCAGGTGGGCAATGCGGCTGACATCTTGTCTTGTCAACGCCATCTTCGGTGCTCGCGGAGGGTGTCGCAAGCTGGCTTGCGACACGGTAAGTCAGGGGGGATCGGTTATTATCCTCGGTTATCCATATAACTTTCGACCGCATCGCTAGCCTGGGCGCGGTCGGTCTTCGCGGGGCCTCGTCACCATGTTGATCCGGCCCCATCGTCGTCACTCCAACGGAATCCGCGTTTTCGCAGCGCTTTGATGGCCTCCAAGGGCCGCAAGCACGATCGGTCATGTGTTGCGCTGCCGAAAGCCACCCCATTGAACATGTTCGGATCTTTTCGTCGCTACTTTTCGACGGACCTCGCCATCGACCTTGGAACCGCCAACACGTTGATCTACGTGCGCGGCAAGGGAATCGTGCTGGACGAGCCGTCTGTTGTTTCGATCCGCCATGAAGGCGGACCCAACGGCAAGAAAACCATTCAGGCGGTGGGCAAGGAAGCCAAGGCCATGCTGGGCAAGGTGCCCGGCAACATCGAGGCCATCCGGCCGATGAAGGACGGCGTGATCGCCGACTTCACCGTCACCGAGCAGATGCTCAAGCAGTTCATCAAGATGGTTCATCCGCGTTCGGTGCTTCGCCCGAGCCCGCGGATCATCATTTGTGTGCCCTGCGGTTCGACCCAGGTCGAACGCCGCGCGATCCGCGAATCGGCGCTTGGCGCCGGCGCCAGCGAGGTCTACCTGATCGAGGAGCCGATGGCGGCTGCGATCGGCGCCGGCCTGCCGGTCTCGGAAGCCGAAGGCTCGATGGTGGTCGACATCGGGGGCGGCACCACCGAGGTGGGCGTCATCAGCCTGGGCGGCATGGTCTACAAGGGCAGCATCCGGGTCGGCGGCG
>JBDTQC010000465.1:0-3252 GCA_039932405.1 Ideonella sp. | reverse complement strand
ACCTGTTCCCCTATACCCGAACCGGCGCTGCGCCGCGCGCGCTCCGCCGCGTCGCCTGATCGGCAAGTCGACCGGTTCAGCAGCCGGGCCCCCGCTGCAACCTGGAGGGTCCTCGCCGTTGCCGGTAGGGCCGAGAATGTCGCGATGACTACTGCCTCGAGCGGCAAGCCTCCAGGCGCCGTCCACAGCGCCGCTGAACAACGACTCGCGCATGCGCTGATCTTCATCGCGCCCGCCTTGTGGAGCGTGAACTACCTGGTCGCGCGCTGGGCACCCGGCGTGATCGCGCCGCATGCACTGGCACTCGGTCGCTGGACCATCGCGGCACTGGTGCTGGCCTTCTTCTGCCGTGGCGAGTTGCTTGCCAAACGCATTCTGATCGTCGACGAATGGCGGCAGTTCGTCGTGCTGGGCGCACTCGGCATGTGGGTCTGCGGCGCCTTTGTCTACATCGGCGGGCGCACCACCAGCGCGGTCAACATCGGCCTGATCTATGCCACCTCGCCGGTGCTGATTGCATTGGCTTCGGCGCTGTGGCTGCGCGAGCGGCTCGGACCCTTGAGGATCGTCGGAGTGGTGCTCGCGCTGGCCGGCATGCTTCACATCCTGGTGCGCGGCGACTGGAGCGCACTGGCTGCATTGCGTTTCACGCCGGGCGATATCTGGATCGCCGCGGCGGCGCTGGCCTGGACCGCCTATTCGCTGCTGCTGCGCGCCTGGCCCTCGCGATTCAGTTCGGTCGCGCGGCTTGCGCTGACAGCGGTTGGAGGCGTCGCCGTGCTGATCCCCTTCACCATCGCCGAGGCGGTCTTCTGGCTGCCGAGCGAGGTCTCGTGGACAGCGGCCGGTCTGGTGCTTGCTTCAGCACTGATCCCGGGTGCCGCCGCCTATGCGGCCTATTCGATGATGCAGCGGGTGCTCGGCGCGGCGCGGGTTTCGATGGTGCTGTACCTGTCGCCGCTGTACAGCGCGGTGATCGGCTGGTCAGTGCTCGGCGAACGCGTGCACTGGTTCCACGCGGTCGGCGGCTTGTTGATCCTGCCGGGGATCTGGCTGTCGACGCGGCGGTGATACCGATCCGAATGCAAAAACGCCGCCGCGATGACGGATAGCTGCTTGATATAGAACATGGTTGCGCCGCCAGCGATGGTGCATGATCGATGAGACCTTGCCACGAGAGTCACACCAACATGCACTTAGCCTGCCCAGCCTGCTGCGCCGTCAATCGCGTGCCGGACAACCGGCTGACCGAACAGCCCACATGCGGCCGCTGCGGCGCCGCGCTGCTGCCAAGCCATCCGATCGAACTGACCGACGCCAATTTTGTCAAATATGTTTCGCGCACCGAAATGCCGGTGCTGGTCGATTTCTGGGCCGACTGGTGCGGCCCTTGCAAGATGATGGCGCCACATTTTGCGGACGCCGCATCGAAACTGCCGGCAGTGCGTTTTGCCAAGCTCGACACCGAAGCCAATCCGCAGACCAGCGCGGCCAGCCAGATCCGCAGCATCCCGACGATGATCCTGTACCGCGGCGGCAAAGAGGCGGCGCGTCAATCGGGTGCGATGTCGGCCAACGACCTGCTACGCTGGATCAATTCCCAGCTGGGGTCCTGATCGGCGAGCAGAAGCTGCCTTGCAAGACTTGCCGGCCCAGAGAAGCGTTTGCGCCCGGCGCCATTCTTGCGCCACGTCAACGACACGGGCTCCCGCTGCGAGCTACCGTATCCGCCTTGATCAAACAATCCAGCCTCATCATGCCCACCGCAGACCCCAGCCTGGCCCCTACCCTTCAGAATCTGCCGGCTCAGGCGATCAGCCAGGAAGTGCTGATCGAAAAATACGCGAAAGGCGACGAGCAGACGGTCGCCGACGTCACCCAGCGCGTGGCCCGCGCGCTGGCGCAGGCCGAGGAGCCGGCGCAGCGCGACCATTGGGAGAAGCGGTTTGCCGAGGCGCTGCGCGGCGGCTTCATTCCAGCGGGGCGGATCCAGTCGGCAGCCGGCACCGGCTTGTCGGCCACGCTGATCAATTGTTTCGTGCAACCGATCGGCGATTCGATCTCACAGTCCGAAGACGGCTTTCCCGGCATCTACACGGCGCTGACCGAAGCGGCCGAGACGATGCGCCGCGGCGGTGGTGTCGGTTACGACTTCTCGCGCATCCGACCGCGCGGCGCCTGGGTAGGCAGCACGCGCAGCGGCGCATCGGGGCCGGTCAGCTACATGCGGGTGTTCGATCGCTCGTGCGAGACAGTCGAGTCGGCCGGTGCAAGGCGCGGTGCGCAGATGGGCGTGTTGCGCTGCGACCACCCCGACATCGAGGAATTCATTCACGCCAAGGACGAAGGCGACCTGAAGAATTTCAACATCTCGGTTGGCGTCACCGATGCCTTCATGGAGGCGGTGCAGGCCGACGCCGAAATCGAGCTGGTGCACCCGGCCGAGCCCGGCCCGGCCCACAAGGACGCCGGCGCATACCAGCTCGACAAGTCGGCAGGTAGCGGCGCATGGGTGTACGGCAAACGGCGCGCGCGCGACCTGTGGGACCTGATCATGCGGTCGACCTACGACCACGCCGAGCCCGGTGTGCTGTTCCTCGACCAGATCAATCGCGACAACAACCTGGCGTACTGCGAACACATCTCGGCCACCAACCCCTGCGCCGAACAACCGTTGCCGCCCTACGGCTGCTGCTGTCTGGGTTCGATCGATTTGACGAGATACGTGCGCGAACCGTTCGATACCGCAGCACGCTTCGACGACGCCGGGTTTGCGAAGCTCGCCAAAGTGGCGGTTCGCATGCTCGACAACGTGCTCGACGTGACCGTCTGGCCGCTGCCGCAGCAACGCGATGAAGCCCGCAACAAGCGGCGCATCGGGCTCGGCTTCACCGGCCTGGGTGATGCCCTGATCATGCTCGGCCTGCACTACGACAGCGATGGCGCACGCGCGATGGCACAGCAGATCGCCCGCACGATGCGCGATGCGGCCTACGAGGCGTCGGCCGACCTGGCCCGCGAACGTGGCGCCTTTGCGCTGTTCAACGCCGACCTGTACCTCAGCAGCACCACCTTTGCATCGCGGCTGCCGCAGCCCTTGCGCGAGCGCATCCGCACCGACGGCCTGCGCAACTCGCACCTGCTGTCGATTGCACCCACCGGGACCATCAGCCTGGCCTTTGCCGACAACGCGAGCAACGGCATCGAGCCGGCTTTCAGCTGGAGCTATACGCGCAAGAAGCGGATGGCCGA
>JBDTQC010000464.1:0-3266 GCA_039932405.1 Ideonella sp. | reverse complement strand
GCCAGGACACCTGGGACCTGATCGTCGAGCGCGGCGAGCAGGACAAGGCCAGCGAGATCGGGCGCTTTCCGCGGCTGTTCAACGCGGTCGAGTCGGTGCCGCCCGGCATGACATGGCCGACCATAACCTTCACCGGCAAGATGACAATCTGGCTCGGCAAACTCGAGGTGCAACTGCTACAACTAGGCCGCGGCCACACCAAGGGCGACACCGTTGCCTGGCTGCCTGAACAGAAAATCCTGTTCAGCGGCGATCTGGTCGAGTTCGATGCCACGCCGTATGCCGGCGACGCCTATTTCAAGGATTGGCCGACCACGCTCGACCGGTTGTCCGACTTGAAGCCGCTGGCGCTGGTACCGGGCCGCGGCCCGGCCTTGACGACGCCGGACGCTGTCGCCCAGGGATTGGCGGGAACCAAGGCATTCATCACAGCGGTTCGAGACAGCGTCGAGTCCGGTGTGGCCAGCGGCAAGGATCTGAATGCGGTCTACAAGGAGACGATGGCCCGCTTGCAGAAAGACTACGGCCATTGGGTGATCTTCAATCACTGCATGCCGTTCGATGTCACCCGCTGTTATGACGAAGTGACGCAATACCCGGATCCGCGCATCTGGACCGCGGAGCGCGACATCGAGATGTGGAAGACGCTCGAGAGCTGAGCAAATCGTTTTCCCCTTCGCCAGACCGCGTCGAATCCGTCCACGCTGCTCAGGAGACAGCCTGTGTCGAGTACCTTTCCCCCCGCTGCCGACGCACCCGCCGCGGTCGATTTCCAGCGACTCGTCTTCCCGTATCGGCGCTGCGCCGATCAGCAGGCCGAGCGCCCGGTTCGCCACCCGGTCGTGGTCGTCGGCGCCGGTCCGGTCGGCCTCACGCTGGCGATCGACCTCGCGCAACAAGGCATCGCCGTGGTGCTGCTCGACAACGACGACCGGCTGTCGAATGGCTCGCGCGCGATCTGCTTCGCCAAGCGCACCCTGGAAATCTTCGATCGCCTGGGTTGCGGCGATGCGATGGTGGGCAAAGGCGTGTCATGGAATGTCGGCAAGGTCTATTTTCGCGATGACCTGATCTTCGCCTTCGATCTGTTGCCCGAACAAGGACACGAGCGCCCGGCCTTCATCAACCTGCAGCAGTATTACGTCGAAGGTCACCTCGCGGCGCGTGCGGCCGAGTTGCCGCTGATCGATCTGCGCTGGAAAAACAGCGTGATCGGCGTCACCCAGCACAGTGACCACGCGCGCCTGCAGATCGAAACGCCGGACGGTCCCTACGAACTGGAGGCCGAACATGTCGTCGCCTGCGATGGATCTCGCTCGGCGATGCGACGCCTGCTGGGCCTGGAGACCCACGGCCGCAGCTTCAAGGACCGCTTCCTGATTGCCGACGTCAAGATGAAAGCGGGTTTCCCGGCCGAACGCTGGTTCTGGTTCGATCCGCCGTTCCACCGCAACCAGAGCGTGCTGCTGCACATGCAGCCCGACGACGTCTGGCGCATCGATTTCCAGCTTGGCTGGGACGCCGATCCGGAGGAGGCGAAGAAGCCCGAGAACATCGTGCCGCGGGTGCGCGCACTGCTGGGTGAAGACGCGCAATTCGAGCTCGAATGGGCCAGCGTGTATACCTTCTCGTGTCTGCGCATGGCTGCGTTCTGCCAGGGCAGTGTGCTGTTTGCGGGCGACTCGGCGCACGGCGTATCGCCGTTCGGTGCGCGTGGCGCCAATTCGGGCGTTCAGGATACCGACAACCTGGCCTGGAAACTGGCCCATGTGCTGCGCGGCAAAGCCGGCGCGGCGCTGCTCGCCAGCTACGGCAACGAGCGCGAATTCGCCGCTGATGAAAATATCCTGGCCTCGACCCGCGCCACCGATTTCATCACGCCGAAAAGCGAGATCAGCCGGCTGTTCCGCGATGCCACGCTCGATCTGGCCCGCAACCATCCGTTTGCACGCACGCTGGTCAACAGTGGCCGCTTGTCGGTACCCGCAACCCTGATCAATTCACCGCTCAACACGCCTGATGTCGACCCGTTCGAGGGCCGCATGGTGCCAGGCGCCGTGGCGGCCGATGCGCCGCTGGACGATGACGGCGCACCCTGGTTGTTGCGTCGTCTGCCGCGCAACGGCAAATTCGGCGGCTTGCTGTTCGACAGCGCTGATTCCGAAGCAGTGCGTCGCGAGTTGCTGGCAGCAGCCGAGGGGCTGACCGAACTCGAAATCCTTGTCGCGCCCGCGCAAGGCCCGCTCGCTCAGCGCTACGACGCTCGCCCGGGCACGCTTTATCTGCTGCGTCCGGATCAACATGTCTGCGCCCGTTGGCGCCAGCCGCGAGCCGATCAGGTGACGGCGGCATTGCGGCGCGCGCTCGCGCTCGAAGAGGTGCAAGGATGACACTCAATATCTCGCCGAACCTCGATTCGCCCGACGAGTTCTATCAGGCCCTGATCGATTCGCACGGCGATCTGAGCACCGAGCAGAGCCACGCCATGAATGCGCGCCTGGTGCTGCTGCTGGCCAACCACATCGGCAGCTTGCCCATCCTGCGCGAAGCGCTTGCCGCGGCGCGCGGCAGTGCCGGGGCGCCGATCACCGCCACCCAAAATCCACCGAGCCAGCCATGACGACCACCCTGCCCGCGTCCGCAAGCCACCCACAGCTGAGTGGGTTCGGCAATCATTTCTCGACCGAAGCGGTAGCAGGCGCCTTGCCGCTCGGCCGCAACAGCCCGCAGCGCGCACCCCACGACCTGTATGCCGAACTGATTTCAGGCACGGCGTTCACGGTGCCGCGTGCCGACAACCGTCGATCGTGGTTGTACCGCCGTCAGCCGTCGGTGGTCACGGGCAGCTACCAGCCGTACGAGCAAGCCGGCTGGACCAGCGGGGCGCATGGCGACAACGCTGGTACGCCGCTGATTCCACCCGAGCCACTGCGTTGGAATCCGTTCCCGATTCCCGACCAAGCGGTTGATTTCGTCGACGGCCTGCACACCATCGCAGCCAATGGCGAGGTCGAGGCGCAGACCGGCATTGCCGCGCTGGTTTACGCAGCCAACCAATCGATGGACCGGCGGGCCCTGATCAACGCCGACGGCGAGATGCTGCTGGTGCCGCAACAGGGCCGTCTGGTGATCACCACCGAACAGGGCCTGCTCGAAGTGGCGCCCGGCGAGATCGCATTGTTGCCACGCGGCCTGGCGTTCAAGATCGGTCTGCCCGACGGCGCGTCGCGCGGTTATGTCTGCGAAAACTACGGCGCGTCGTTTCG
>JBDTQC010000463.1:0-3271 GCA_039932405.1 Ideonella sp. | reverse complement strand
TCATGCGCGGCCTCCGCGCATGAGTTGCCTGTTTTCAATATCAACCCGCATCACCATCGCGAGCGCGATCACGTTCATCAAGATCGCCGAGCCGCCGAAGCTCATCAGGGGTAGCGTCAGCCCCTTGGTCGGCAACACGCCGAGGTTGACGCCCATGTTGATGAAGGCCTGGCCGCCGACCCAGATGCCGATGCCCTGGGCAAACAGGCCGGCATAGATGCGGTCGAGTGCAATCGCCTGGCGGCCGATGTGAAAGATGCGGCGCGTCAACCAGAAAAATGCCACGATGACACAGGCGACGCCGACGAAGCCGAGTTCTTCGCCAATCACCGCCAGCAGAAAGTCGGTGTGCGCCTCCGGCAGGTAATGCAGCTTCTCGACGCTGCCGCCCAGCCCCTGGCCGAACCATTCGCCGCGGCCGAATGCGATCAGCGAGTGCGACAGCTGATAGGCCTTGCCGAGCGCATGGCGCGCGTCCCACGGATCGAGGTAGGCAAAGATCCGTTCACGCCGGAACTCGCTGGTCGTGATCATCAGTGCGAACGCACCGACCAGCACCGTGGTGATCAACAAGAACATGCGGCCGTTCACGCCGCCGAGAAACAGGATGCCCATCGCGATCGCTGCGATCACCATGAATGCGCCCATGTCGGGCTCGGCCAGCAGCATCACGCCAACCAGCGCCACCGCACAGACCATCGGCAGCACGGCGCGCAGAAAATTCTCCTTCACATCCATCTTGCGCACCATGTAGCCGGCCGCATACATCGCCATCGCCAGCTTGGCCAGCTCGGACGGCTGGAAATTCATGATGCCCAGGGCGATCCAGCGCCGCGCACCGTTGACGCCTTTGCCGATGAACGGCACCAGCACCAGTGCCAGCAGGATCAACACGACCACGAACAGCCAGGGGGCCGACTTTTCCCAGAAGCTCATCGGAATCTGGACCACCACCAGTCCAGCGAGCACGGCGATCAGCATCGACAACAGGTGCCGGGTCAGGAAGTGGCTGTGCTGATAGCGGGCAAAGCGGGGGTTGTCGGGCATCGCGATCGACGCGCTGTAGACCATCACCAGGCCGAGACCGAGCAACGCCAATGCGACCCACAGCAGCGTCTGGTCGAAGCCGAGCAGCTTGGGTGGCTGGCCGCGGCCGACCTGCACCCAATCGCGGATCGGCACCGCAACCGACTCAGCCGGCGCCGCAGCCCGGGCCAATCCGAAACGCGCGAGCATGGCTTTCATGTGAGCACCTCGCCCAGATCAGCGGCCAGCGCCTGGACCGATTGCACAAAGCTCTCGCCGCGGTGGCCGTAATTGCGAAACATGTCGAGGCTGGCACAGGCCGGACTCAGCAACACCGCATCACCGGGCTCGGCTTGCTCGAAACTCCAGCGGGTGGCCGCATCGAGCGTCGGATGGCGCCGCACCGGCATCGCCGAACCACCGTCGACCGCAGCGGTCAATGGCAGCAAGGTCGTTTCAATGACTTCTGCATCGCGGCCCAGCGTCGCGACGGCTCGCGCATGGCGGCGCAACGGCGCGAGCAGCGGCGCAAAGTTCTGCCCCTTGCCTTCGCCGCCGAGGATCAACACCAGCCGCGACGGGCTGCGGTCGCTGCCCAGCCCGTCGATCGCCGCGACGGTGGCGCCGACATTGGTGCCCTTGCTGTCGTCGAACGCATCGACACCGCCGATGCTGGCAACGAACTGCAGCCGATGCGGCTCGCCGCCGTAGTCACGAAGTGCGTGCAGCATCGGTGCCAACGGACAGCCGATGGCATCTGCCAACGCCAACGCGGCCAGCGCGTTGGACGCGTTGTGCCGTCCGCGAACACGCAGCGCATCGGCCGGCATCATGCGCTGGATGAACAATTCCTCATCGACCGCGGCACTGCGCCGGCCGCGTTGCAGCGTCTCGTCGGCGTCCTGCGCGCGCACCAGCCAGACCATGCCGTTTTCGGTGACCATGCCGTAGTCGCCGGGCCGGCGCGGCGCATCCAGACCAAAGCGGATTACACGGCGCTGCACAGGCCGGGCGGCGCGCCCCTTGGCCACGACCGGCGCCGGAATCATCGCTTCGACCAAGGGATCGTCGCGATTCACGATCATCACCGTGGCGCCGGACGGCGGGCCGTAGATGCCCGCTTTCGCACGCACGTAGGCGGCCATCTCGCCGTGCCAGTCGAGATGGTCCTCGCTGATATTGAGGACGGCAGCCGCGTCCGGCTCGAAGTCGCTCACACCGTCGAGCTGGAAACTGCTCAATTCGATGACCCAGATGTCCGGCAAGCTCGGCGGCGCAACCGAAGCTTCATCGGCTTCGACTGGCGCGCTCGCTGGATCCAGGATCGACTCGACAGCAGCGCTGTCGACGGCATCGACCTGGTCCAGCTGCTCGGCCAGCGTCTGCAGCAAGGTAGGTCCGATATTGCCGGCAACTGCCACTTGCTTGCCGGTGCTGGCGATCAGCATGGCGGCCATCGCGGTGGTCGTTGTCTTGCCGTTGGTGCCGGTGATCGCCAGCAGTTTTGGCGCATAAGCGCGCTGCGCCTTCAGGTCGGCCAACGCCGCGATGAAAAGATCGAGCTCGCCCTGCACCGCAATGCCGGCGCTGCGTGCTTCGGCGAGCAGGCCGGAGATTCGTGGATCGGCAGGCGACAGTCCTGGGCTTTTGAGGATCCGGTCGACGCCTTCGAGCATGGCTGCACCAGGTGCACCGGCGAGCAGCCGGACCTGTGGCAATTGCTCGGTCAGCAGACGTGCATTGGGCAACGCTTCGGCGCCGCCAAGACGACTGTCCCAGACACTGACCGAAGCGCCGGCACGCACGCACCAGCGCACCATCGCCAGCCCGGACGAGCCGAGGCCCAGCACCAGAACGGAAGATCGGGAAAGTTGCTTCATGACCCGGTCACCGCAGCTTCAGGCTGGCCAGGCCGATCAGGCACAGCAGCATCGTGATGATCCAGAAGCGGACCACGACCTGTGTCTCGCCCCAGCCCGATTTTTCGAAATGGTGGTGCAGCGGCGCCATTTTCAAAATGCGACGGCCGGTGCCATACCGCTTCTTCGTGAACTTGAACCAGCCGACCTGCACCATCACCGACAAGGCCTCGGCAACGAACACGCCGCCCATCACGCCGAGCACGATTTCCTGGCGCGTGATCACGGCAATCGTGCCGAGTGCGCCACCCGTCGACAACGCCCCAACATCGCCCATGAACACCTGCGCCGGGTGCGCGTTGAACCACAGGAAAGCCAGCCCGGCA
>JBDTQC010000462.1:0-3272 GCA_039932405.1 Ideonella sp. | reverse complement strand
CCTACGGATTAACAGTCCGGCGCTCTACCAACTGAGCTATCGAGGAACAGCCTCGCATTATATACAGGGTTTGGCCGCCCTCAGCCTCAGGAACGGGCGTGCATGCGGTGTCGTTCGGTCAATGTTCGGCGAGCATTGCGTGCCCTCACATCGACGCCTCCACCGAGACGCGGAAAGTCCGGGCTGCCAGCGGGAACAGGTAGGCGTGGCTGAACTGGTACGGAGACTCGCGCCAGGCTCTGCGATCGAACAGGTTGTCGACGCCTGCGCGCCAGGTCAGGCGGGCCGACGACGTGGTCTGGACCAAGCGCAGGCCGGCGTCGAAGCGGGTGTAGCCGGGGATGCGGATGCTGTTGTCGGGCAACACCATGCGGTCGGATTCGGCGACCAGGCCGGCGTTCAGCGACATGCCGGTGAGCGCTGGCACGTCGTAGCGGGTCTGCAGCTTCAAGGTTTGTGCCGGCACATTTGGCGGGCGTTTTCCGTTGACGGTGGCGTCGGCGCTGCCGCTGCGTCGCGCATTCAACCACTGGGCGGCGGCTTGCAGTGTCCAGTGGCCGTTGTGCCAACCGGTGTTGACTTCGATGCCGCGGTGCACGGCCTGGCCGTCGACCTGGTGGCTGCATGTACCGGCAATGGCATCACTGAAACAGTCGCTTCCGACGTCGCTGAAGGCGGGCCGGTTGATATCGAACAGTGCAACGCCCCAGGTCAATTCCTGACCGGGTACGCTGTAGCTGCCTTTGACGCCGATCTCGGCCTGCCGGCTGCGCAACGCGGGCAGTGCCTCACCCCGGTTGGCATAACGAGGCCGGTTCGGCGCGGCTTCGCTTTCGATGCCCTGGCCCCAACTCGCGTAGGCGATGGTGCTCGGCTCGATCGCGTAGCTTGCAGCCAGCCACGGTGTCGTGAACGACTGCTGGTAGCTGACCGGGCGCGAGCCATCGGTACGAACGCTGTCGCGCGTGATGCGGCTGTGGCGCAGGCCCAACCAGGCAGTCAGCTTCGGGGTCAATGCGATCGCGTCACGCAGAAAGACTTCGGTCGACTGTTCATCGCGGTTGGTATTTTCGTCAGTCAAGCTCGGATCGGCCGGTGTCATCAGCGTGCCTTGCACGTTGCCCTGGCCAACATAGTTGAACGCCTGGCGATCGAAGCGGTTGCGCACGCGGCTGCGCAACACGCCGCCCGAGACCTGATGACCGATCGACGCGGTCATGATCTTGCCGTGCAACGCCAGCTCGAGCGCATCGGTGCGGCGGTGCTCGTTTTCACTGCGAAAGTCGTACAGGTCGAAGCGCCCGTCGGGACAGTAGCGGTCGCCGTAGTAGTCGGGGCTGGCGCCAGGGTCGGTGCAGCCGAATGGAAACGCGATGCGGTCGTCCGAACGCAGTTGCTGGCTGGCCAGGTGTGCGGTGGCACGCCAGTCGGTGCCGAATTTCTGCGTGATGCGCAACGATGCGGTGTCACCGTCGAGTACCACGGGCAGCGACCACGGCTGGTTGTTCAGGTTGATGCGCGGGTCGACCGGCGCTGGTACCTGGTTGCCCAGCAGGCTGAAGCCTGGAACGCTGGGCTGGCTTTGCCGGCTGGACTCGAATTCGGCTTCTATCAAGGTGGCGCTGCCGATGCGAAAGTCGCCGGCCAATGCAAACAGGTGACGCTCGCCGCGTGCGTTGTTGATCTTCGGGTCGAGCTTTTCCGCGGCAGCGTTGACGCGAACCCCAAAGGCCTGATTCGCGCCGAAGCGCTGGCTGATATCGACCGCCCCGCTGAGCGATCCGTTCTCGCGCCAGCCGAGCTCGGCGCTGCGCAGCGGCAACTCGAGCGGCCGCTTGACGACGAAGTTGACCAGGCCGCCGGGTGCGCTGGTGCCGGCCTGAAGCCCGCTGGTTCCCTTCAGGATCTCGACGCGCTCCTTGTTGTCGAGCGGAATCGAGGTTTCGGCGTTGATCGGCAAGCCGTCGCGGCGGTAGTTGAAGCGGTTGTCGATGACGAATCCGCGCACCGTCAGATAGTCCCAGTAGCCTTCGGTGTTATAGGCATCGCTGACCGCGGGGTCGAGTCGGGTAATGTCGGACAGACGTTTCACGCCGGCATCGCGCATCGTCTCGGCACCGAAGATGCCGGCCTGGAATGGCAACTGGCCAATCGGCAGATCCCAGCCACCGACCGCCGGGACGGGCTCGTTGCGGCCGGTCACAGTGACCGTACCCAGCGTGGTGGTCGGGCTGATGCTGATGCCGTCTTGGGCCATCGTGTTACCGCACAGCAGCGAACAGGCGCAGGCGATCATCGACCTGCGTGAAAAGAAGGATTTGGAGCGGGCCATCGGACGTCCGGAGTCAATCGCAGGTCGGCGGGACCACGCTTGACCGGAACAGATTCCGGGATGGCGTCAGAACTGCTTCCCTGCGCGAGGATTACCTCAATCAGGTTCAAAGGGACTTTCTCAGTCGGGCCGCTGGTGAAAACGGCTCAACACCCCTAGCGAGCACCACACGATCTCTTCGTGTGGCGATTTGTGATTGTGCCTCAAAACCAGCCACGGCTAACGTGGCGGCAGCGCGCCTCGCAGCCTCTCGGCCCCTCCGCTCAGATCATGGCAGCGTTGTGCGCGTGGTTGCCTGCTTGTCGAAGCCCACCTCGATGATCATTCCCGGCTTGAAGATCTTCTGTCGGTACAAGGCCTCGATATCCACCCAAAGTGCGCCGCGGTAGATCAGGCCGGGGACGTGCGGCATGTTGGGGTCTGGCTTGGCATATTCGAGGTTGTCCCCGGGGGGCGGCTTGGGCAGCAATTCGATCTGTCGCACCGGCGAAGCCCCTTTGCTGTCGGTGACGGTGTAGGTCATGTGCCAGTTCGGCAGCGCTGCAGCAGGGTCTTTGGGTGGGCCTGGTTCGTCGAGCCTGAAGACGACGAGCAAGGTCGCCGAGCGTTGCGAATTCGGCACCCGGCGGTCGCCCGGCGGCTTCAGCACCTGAGCGCTGATTCCCTTGCGGCCAACCGGAATCTTCAATTCCGGGAAAGCCTCGTCGTCCAGTACATCGAATTGAAGAAAGTCGCTCACTCTGGCCTCCGGAAATCGGGTTGTCATCAGACATAGCAGCTGCCCGCAAAGAACAAGTCGCAACAGGCTGCGGCGTCGCATCGCCTCAGAAGCCGGAACTGAGGTCGACCTTGCGCAGCGTGGTCTTGCATTCGGGACAGAACAGCCGCGTCGTTTTCAGCGCCCCCCACATGGTGCAGGTGGCGGCGGTGTGGGCTTCGG
>JBDTQC010000461.1:0-3290 GCA_039932405.1 Ideonella sp. | reverse complement strand
GGCTCAGCCCGCGATCGCAAAGGCCGTGCGCTCCCGCTTCTTGTTCGGGCGACGCACCGCGACGTAGGGCAGAGGATCGAGCGTCATCGCATTGAAGGGCATGCCGATTTCACAGCCCGACTGCGATCGCGACGCATCGATGCCCTTAGGACGACAACCCAACCAGTCAAGGTGATTCGCCCGCCTTGATGCGCAGCAACTTCTCGGCGTCGGCTGCCGGCAGGCACTGGCTGATCGAAAACCCTTGCAGCAACTCGATGCCGGCGTCGATGGCATAGGCCTCCATCTCCGACGTCTCGATCTGCGTCGCGACGACCGGGACACGAAGCACCTTGCCGATCGTCTTGATGACGGCGACCAGCGCGTCGCTCCCCCGCTTGCTGTCGCCCGTGTCGAAGATCCGGCCCGGCACCTTCAAGTGGTTGATGCGCAGGTCGAGGATGCGTTTGAGCACGATCGCAGCCCGTCCGAAATGGTCGATGTTCGTCAGCACGCCCATTCCGGCCAGCGCCGAGATCTTTTCCGTCGTGCGCTGAAAGTCGGTCAGGAACGCCGTGTCGTCCAGATCCAACCGAAGCCACTCCAGGCCGATGTCGAATTCCCTGGACAGCGCCAGGCACAGGCCCACGACGTCGAGGTCCAGGAATTGGCGCGCTGTCATGTTCACGCTCACAGGTACCAGCGCCAGGCCCAGGCGTTGCCATTGCTTGGCCTGTTGGACGGCCTGCCGCAGGCCCCATTGGGCGAAGCGCGCGGTCAGCTGGTACTGCTCGATCAGCGGCATGAATTCGGCAGCGCAGATGTCGCCCCTTTCCGGGTGATGCCAGCGTGCAAAGGCCTCGAAGGACTGCAGCGTCCGGGTCCTGGCGGCGACGATCGGTTGGTAGACGAACGAGAAGCCGCCGTTGTCCAGCGCCTGCTCCAGCACGATGCGCACCGAATCCTTGCGCTCCTTCTCCGACAGCATGTCGTTGCTGAACACCTTGAAGGCGTTGCGGCCACCGGTCTTGGCCCGGAACAGTGCCAGGTCGGCCCCCTGCAGCAGCGCGCTTTCTTCGGCGGCGTGCAAGGGACAGAACGCAATGCCGATGCTGACGCCGATCTCGACGTCATGGCCGCGGATGTTGAAAGGTCGGCGGATCTCGGCAAGGATGCGGCTGGCGGTGATGTCGGCGTCCTCGACGCAGGCCAGATGGAACTGGATGATGGCGAATTCGTCGCCGCCCAGTCTGGCCACCACATCGCGGCCGCGCAGGATGCCTTTCAGCCGCTGCGACACCTCGACCAGCAGTTCATCTCCCGCGGCGTGCCCCAGGCTGTCGTTGACGGCCTTGAACTTGTCCAGATCCAGCATGTAGACGGCCGACAGGTTTTCGTGCCGGATCGAAGCGCCGATCGCTTCCTGCAGCTTGCGCGCGAACAGGTGCCGGTTGGCCACGCCGGTCAGCGGGTCGTACAGCGCCAGGCTTTCGAGCTGCACCTTCTCGATGTGCTCGATCAACATCTCGCGCAGCTTCGCGGCGGCTTCGACGTCGACGTCCCGCCAGGGCTCGGACACCCCTTCGACCGCCTGGGACCAGCGCTGGAACGAAGTCCGTGGCGTCAGCCCGAGCCCGTCTGCGGCGCCATCGCCCCCACAGCCCAGGTTCTGCGGCTTGCCGGCCCAGGTCACGCGTTCGACCTGTTCCGGGCGCATCAACAGCAGGAAGTCCTGATCGACCAGCGGCATGAAGAGAGTGCCGCTCGCAAAGCGCACCAGCGGCCGGTACTTGGCCAGTGACGGGTGGATGTGGTGGCTGCACGAGACGCCGTCCCTGGCATGGTTTTCGAGCCGGTTCCTCAGCACGCTGAGGCTCACGTCGTCGGGCACGTCGCCACCAAAGGTGTCGTGGCCATCGAGATGGGACCAGATGCCTTGCGCACCGAAGGTTTCGCAGATCGCGCCCAGCTGGGTATTGATCGACACCTTGTGCAGCTCCTGCGTGCGTAGCGCGCCCCGCACTTCTGCCCTGGCCTCGCGGTAGGCCGAACGCGCCACCTCGGTCTGCATCGTGTTCATGTCCGACATGTGTATCGACGCGATGCGCGACAGTTCCTCGCAGAGTTGCCGGTGCGGCAGAGACACCTTGCGCGGCGCCAGGTGGTGGCAGGCGATGAGCCCCCAGAGCTGGCCCGCGACGACGATGGACACGCTGAAGGAAGCGCTGGCGCCGATGTTCTGCAGGTACTGGATGTGCACCGGGTGCACGGCCCTGAGATGGCAGAACGTGTAGTCGATCGGCGGGCAGTCCACCGCGGTCAGGACCGGCGTGGTGTCGGCGAAGGTATCGACGATGAGCCGCTGGCGGTTGCGCAGGAACAGGCGCCGGGCGTTGACGGGAATGTCGCCCGCCGGAAACCTGAGCCCGAGAAAGCCGTGCACACCGGCATGCAGGGTTTCGGCGATGACCTCGCCGTGCCACTCCGGCAAAAACTTGTACAGCATCACGCGGTCGAACTGAACAATCCTGGCCACGGTCGTCATCAGCAGCGTCGCCGCAGCCTCAGCGCTTGGGGTGGTGGCCAGGGCGTCCAGGTAAGCCGTCTTTTCGAACGCTGTCGAAGCCAGCACCGATTCGTCGTCGGGCTCGATCTCGATCAGCGCCACCTCGTTCACCGCATGCTGGGCCAGCCACACCGGCATCCCGCCGAGCAGCGCCTGCCGCCACTGCGGCGTTTCGCCGATCTCCCCGCCGGACGCACCGCCGGGCCTGGACAGGCCGGGCAGCTGCGCAGCGGAGAAGACTGCCTCCCATGGCTTGCCGAGCAACTCGGCGGGCGACCTGCCGCCTGAGGCGCCGATGGCGCCGATGTTCTCCGAGCACGCGCAGATCAACCCCGAGCGCTTGTCGATGGCGACCATCGCGCCGAAGGATTGGATGTGGTCTGCCAGGTGCAGGTCGGCCTCGGCACAATCCCCGAAGGGTGCGTTTTTCATGCCTCGGCCCGTCGGGGTTCGGTCGTCATGGCGCACCACTACTGTGGGCGCGTGGCGCTGCGTCTTCTGTGCGCTTGCGAACGGTGCCCGGCTTCACGCCGTCACCGGCGCGCTGGCGCGGTTGTCGTGGATCAGCTGCGCGAAGGCCTCGTGCAGGGCCGGGCGAAGAGATAGCCGTGGAACTCGTCACAGCCCAGGGATCGCAGGAATTCGAGTTGCGCCTCGGTTTCCACGCCCTCGGCGACGGTGCTCATGCCAAGCTTCTTTGCCAGCTCCTGGATGGTTTCGACGATGGCCGCGTCGTTGGCTGCGA
>JBDTQC010000460.1:0-3304 GCA_039932405.1 Ideonella sp. | reverse complement strand
TCGGTGGTCAACCAGCGCGAGGTCGGGCGCGATACCGCGTCGCTGCAGATCGGCCTGAAAAACGCGTTGCGCCAGGCGCCCGACTGCATCCTGATCGGCGAAATTCGCGACCGCGAAACCATGACCTCAGCGATTTCGTATGCGCTGTCTGGGCATCTGGTGGTGTCGACAATGCACGCCAACAACAGCTATCACGCGCTCGGCCGGATCCTGTCGTTCTATTCACCCGAAGCACGCCCGGCGCTGCTGTCTGACCTGTCCGCCGGACTGCGGGCGGTCGTCTCGCAGCGGCTGGTGCGTGCAGTTTCCGGCGGGCGCATACCAGCGGTCGAGGTGATGCTCAATACCAAGCTGGTCAGCGACCTGATCGAGCAATCCGACTTCACCGGCGTTCGTGAAGCGATGGAAAAGTCGATGGCCGAAGGCTCGCAGACCTTCGAGCAGGATCTGGCCCGCATGATCACTGCCGGCCTGATCACGCGAGACGAAGGTCTGGCCTACGCCGACTCGCCCACCAACCTGATGTGGCGTTTGCAAAACGACATGACCCCGATTTCGCGCCTGCAGGCTGCAAAGAAGGAGGAACCCGACGACCAGCCGAGCTTCACCGAGATCACGCTCGACGTGCGACCTGAAGAGCCGCCGAAGCAGTTCGTCGGCATTCGCTGACCCGACGGCGGATCTCGATGTCCCGCACCCTGCAACTCACTGAACAGCTGATCGCCGCCGCTTCGGTCACGCCGCGCGACGCCGGTTGTCAGAAGCTGCTTGCCGAGCATTTGCAAGCAATCGGCTTCAGCTGCGAATCGCTGGTTTTCGGCGACGGCGACGCGGCTGTCAGCAACTTGTGGGCGCTTCGCCGCGGACGCGATCGAAACGCGCCGGTGCTGGCATTTGCCGGCCACACCGACGTCGTGCCGACCGGACCACTCGATGCCTGGCACAGCAATCCATTCGTGCCAACGCATCGCGACGGCCGGCTTTATGGCCGCGGTGCCGCCGACATGAAAACCTCGCTGGCCGCCATGGTCGTGGCCTGCGAAGAGTTCGTCGCCGGCAACACGGATCATGCCGGCAGCATCGCTTTCCTGATCACCAGCGACGAGGAAGGCCCCGCGCTGGAGGGCACGGTCAAGGTCTGCGAACACCTCGTTCGAATCGGACAGCGGATCGATGCCTGCGTGGTCGGCGAACCCACCTCGGTCGATCAGATCGGCGACATGATCAAGAATGGCCGGCGCGGCTCGTTGTCGGGCAAGCTGCAAGTCAAAGGCTTGCAGGGCCACATCGCCTATCCGCACCTGGCACGCAACCCGGTTCATCTGGCCGCCCCGGCACTGGCCGAACTGACAGCGCTCAGCTGGGATGCAGGCAACGACCATTTCCCGCCGACGTCGTGGCAGATCTCGAACATTCACGCCGGAACCGGCGCAGGCAATGTGATCCCGGGCGAGCTGGTGGTCGATTTCAATTTCCGCTTCAGCACCGCGTCGACGCCGGATGCGCTGAAATCGACCGTGCAATCGGTGCTCGATCGTCACGGACTGGACACCGAGATCGCGTGGACACTGGGCGGCGAGCCATTTCTGACGCCGGTCGGCACGCTGACAGACGCGATGCGACTTGCCATCGTCGACGAGACCGGCATCAAGACGACCTTGTCGACCACCGGCGGCACCTCGGACGGCCGCTTCATCGCAAAAATCTGTCCCCAGGTGGTCGAGTTCGGCCCGATCAATGCCACCGTTCACCAGATCGACGAGCATGTGCGCGTTGCCGACATCGACACCCTGAAAAACATCTACCGCAGAACGCTCGAGAATTTCGTCGTTTAGCTTCTCGTCTTTTCCTCCAGCATCCGATTGCGTGGGAGCGCCTTCAGGCGCGATTGACCCAAGATCCCACAACACCCTCATGACCCTGATAGAGCTGATCACCGCGCAAGCCGCCCGCCTCAAACAGGCGGGCGTTTCATTTGGGCACGGCACCACCAATGCCTTCGACGAGGCCGCCTGGCTTGTCATGTGGTCGCTGGGAATGGCGCTCGATGCCCTCGAAGCCAAGGCCGCAACGACGCCCGGCGACGAAGCACAGGCCAAGGCCATCGCGCTGGTCGACCGGCGCATCGCCTCGCGCCTGCCCGCCGCCTACCTGACCGGTGAGGCATGGCTGCAGAACGTGCCGTTCTACATTGATGAACGCAGCATCGTGCCACGCTCGTTCATCGCCGAGTTGCTCGCCGATGGCGAGCAGAGCGGAAGCCTCGACGCGTGGTTGTCCGACCGCACCCAGCGCGTGCTCGATCTGTGCACCGGCAACGGCAGCCTGGCGGTGATTGCGACGATGGCCTATCCGGACATCATGGTGGTGGCCGCCGACATCGACGACGGCGCATTGGAAATCGCCCGGATCAATGTCGAAAAGCACCAGTTGGGCGAGCGGATCGAGGTGCTGAAGTCTGACCTGTTCGAGCAGATCGACGGCAGCTTCGACCTGATCGTCTGCAACCCGCCGTATGTAAACCAGCGCAGCATGTCGGCCTTGCCGCCGGAATACCAACACGAGCCGGCGCTCGCACTGGCCGGTGGCGAGGATGGCATGGATCTGGTGCGCAGGATCATCGCGGGCGCCGCTTTGCACCTGTCGGACGAAGGTGTGCTGCTGCTCGAGATTGGCAACGAGCGCCGCCATTTCGACGCGGCGTTCCGACGCCTGGAGGTGGCATGGCTGGACACCAGCGCCGGCACCGACCAGGTGCTGCTGATCACGCGTGATGCGTTGCAGCGTTGGACCAGGCAGCAGGAGGCGCGCGCATGATCACCATCAACAACGTGACCTTGCGCCGCGGTACCAAGGTGGTGCTCGATTCAACCAGCGTGACCCTTCAGCCGGGCGAGAAAATCGGTCTGGTCGGACGCAACGGCGCCGGCAAATCCAGCCTGTTCGCGTTGCTTACCGGCAAGCTGCAAAGCGATGGCGGTGATGTCTCGATGCCGCCGCGCTGGTTGATCGGCGAGGTGGCGCAATCGATGCCCGAGACTGATCAGCCGGCCACCGATTTCGTGCTCGAAGGCGATGTGCGGCTGATGCGTGCGCACCAGTCGCTGGCGGATGCCGAGGCGGCCGACGACGGCCACGCGATGGGCGACGCCCACCACGAGATCAGCGAGGCCGGTGGTTTTGAAGCGCGGCCACGCGCGCAGGCCTTGCTGATGGGTCTGGGCTTTCGAATCGACCAGCTCGATCTGCCGGTCAACAGCTTCTCGGGCGGCTGGCGGATGCGTCTGCAACTGGCACGCGCGCT
>JBDTQC010000459.1:0-3308 GCA_039932405.1 Ideonella sp. | reverse complement strand
GTTGCGCGACGATGCGAGCCTGCGTTTCGAGCAGGCGGTTGATTTGTGCGGTGTCGTCTACAGCAGCTACAAGGACCTCGACTGGGACGGTCTGCGTTTTTGCGTCGTCACGCACCTGTTGTCGATCACCCACAACTGGCGGCTGCGGTTGAAAGTCTTCTGCCCTGATGACGATTTGCCGATGGTGGCTTCGCTGACCGGCGTCTGGAGTTCGCTGAACTGGTTCGAACGTGAAGCATTCGATCTGTACGGCATCATCTTCGAGGGCCATGTCGACCTGCGTCGCATCCTGACCGACTACGGTTTCATCGGCCACCCGTTCCGCAAGGATTTTCCGACCAGCGGTCATGTCGAAATGCGCTACGACCCGCAAAGCAAGCGTGTGATCTATCAGCCGGTGACGATCGAGCCGCGCGACATCACGCCGCGCATCATCCGCGAAGAACTCTACGGCGGCCTGCACTGAGTCGTTCGCAGCCAACCGATACCACCGACTTCCTTCATGGCCGAGATCAAAAACTACACCCTCAACTTCGGTCCCCAGCACCCGGCCGCGCACGGTGTGCTGCGCCTGGTGCTCGAGCTCGACGGTGAGGTGATCCAGCGCGCCGACCCCCACATCGGGCTGCTGCATCGCGCAACCGAGAAGCTGGCTGAGAGCAAGACGTATATCCAGTCGCTGCCGTACATGGACCGGCTCGACTATGTTTCGATGATGTGCAATGAGCACGCCTATTGCCTCGCCATCGAGCGATTGACAGGCGTCGACGTGCCGATTCGGGCGCAATATATCCGCGTGATGTTCAGCGAGATCACCCGTTTGCTGAACCACCTGATGTGGCTCGGCGCTCACGGGCTCGATTGCGGTGCGATGAACATGCTGATCTACTGCTTTCGCGAGCGTGAAGATCTGTTCGACATGTACGAGGCCGCTTCCGGAGCGCGCATGCATGCGGCCTATTTCCGGCCTGGCGGCGTCTATCGTGATCTGCCCGACACGATGCCAAAATACCGTGAATCGAAGATTCGCAATGCCAAGACCGTTGCCCGCCAGAACCAGAACCGCGAAGGCTCGCTGCTTGATTTCATCGAGGACTTCTGCAGGCGCTTTCCGAAAAACGTCGATGACTACGAAACGCTGCTCACCGACAACCGGATCTGGAAGCAGCGCACTGTCGGCATCGGCGTCGTTTCGCCCGAACGTGCGTTGAACCTCGGCTTTACCGGCCCGATGCTGCGTGGTTCTGGAATCGAATGGGATCTGCGCAAGAAGCAGCCCTACGACATCTACGAACACCTGGATTTCGACATCGCGGTCGGCGTGAATGGTGATACCTACGACCGCTATCTGGTGCGTGTCGAGGAGATGCGCCAATCCAATCGCCTCATTCAGCAGTGCGTCAAATGGCTGCGTGCCAACGACGGCCCGGTGATCACGGCCAATCACAAGGTGGCTCCGCCATCACGGCTCGAGATGAAATCGAGCATGGAAGAGCTGATCCACCATTTCAAGCTGTTCACCGAGGGCTTTCACGTGCCCGAGGGCGAAGTCTATGCGGCGGTCGAGCATCCGAAAGGCGAGTTCGGCATCTACATCGTCAGCGATGGCGCGAACAAGCCGTACCGCCTGAAGATCCGGCCGCCCGGCTTTCCGCATCTGGCCGCGCTCGACGAAATGGCCCGCGGCCACATGATTGCCGATGCAGTGGCAATCATCGGCACGATGGACATCGTTTTCGGAGAGATCGACCGATGATGATCTGGCTGCCCCCGCTCAATCCATACAGCGACTGAACGACCATGTTTTCGGACTCCACCTTGGCGCGCTTCGAGCGCGAGATCGCGAAATATCCGCCCGATCAGAAACAGTCGGCGGTGATGGCCTGCCTGGCGATCGTCCAGCAGGAGCAGGGCTTCATTTCCTCGGACACCGAAAATGCAGTGGCGGTGGTACTGGGCATGCCGCCGATTGCCGTGCACGAGGTCACAACCTTCTACAACATGTACAACCAGCAGCCGCTGGGGCAGTTCAAGCTGAATGTCTGCACCAACCTGCCGTGCCAGTTGCGCGATGGCCAGAAAGCGCTCGATCACCTGTGTCACAAGCTTGGCATCGAGGAAGGCGAAACCACTGCCGACGGCCGATTCACGGTGCAGAAGAGCGAATGCCTGGGTGCGTGCGCCGACGCGCCGGTGATGCTGGTCAACGATCGCCAGATGTGCAGCTACATGAGCAACCAGCGCCTCGATGACCTGATCGAGTTGCTCGGCAGCCAGCCTGTCGATTCGAACGGAGCAGGCCATGCTTGATCTGTCCAGATTCCAGACGACCGGTGAGCACACCTGCTTTCACGGTCGCCACATCGGGCCGCAGATTCTTGCCGATCTCGACGGCAGCAACTGGCGCCTGAGCGATTACGAGGCGCGCGGCGGCTACAAGGCCTTGCGCAAGATCCTTGGAGACGCGGGCGCCGATCCGATGACGCCGGAGCAGGTGATTGCCGAGGTCAAGCTTTCAGGGCTGCGCGGGCGCGGTGGCGCGGGATTCCCGACCGGGCTGAAATGGAGTTTCATGCCGCGCCAGTTTCCGGGTCAGAAATACCTGGTCTGCAATTCGGACGAAGGCGAGCCCGGCACCTGCAAGGATCGCGACATCCTGATGTTCAACCCGCACATCGTGATCGAAGGCATGGCGATTGCCGCCTATGCGATGGGCATCACGGTGGGCTACAACTACATCCACGGCGAGATCTTCGAGGTCTATGAACGCTTCGAAGCGGCGCTGGAGGAAGCGCGTGCGGCGGGCCTGCTGGGCGACAAGATCCTCGGCTCGGGGTACAGCTTTCAGCTGCATGCCTCGCATGGTTTCGGTGCCTATATCTGCGGCGAGGAGACCGCGCTGCTCGAGTCGCTGGAAGGCAAGAAGGGTCAACCGCGCTTCAAGCCGCCGTTCCCGGCAAGCTACGGCCTGTACGGCAAACCGACGACGATCAACAACACCGAAACCTTCGCGGCGGTGCCCTGGATCATCCGCAACGGCGGCCAGCCCTACCTGGATATCGGCAAGCCGAACAACGGCGGAACCAAGGTCTTCTCGGTGGTCGGCGATGTACAGAAGCCCGGCAATTTCGAGGTCCCGTTGGGAACGACGTTTGGCGATCTGCTCGAACTCGCGGGTGGCGTGCGCCCGGGCCGCACATTGAAGGCGGTGATCCCGGGCGGCTCGTCCGCGCCGGTCTTGCCGGCATCCATCATGATGGATTGCACGATGGACTACGACAGCATCGCCAAAGCGGGTTCGATGCTTG
>JBDTQC010000458.1:0-3319 GCA_039932405.1 Ideonella sp. | reverse complement strand
CGGACAGGTCGAGCTGATCGTCGAAGCCAAGGATGCGACCGGCCATCTCGGGCGCGCCGCCACCAGCATCTGGATCAGCGGCCGCGACGAGCTCTGGTTCACCCAGGACAACGACGACCGGATCGATATCCTGGCCGAGAAACTGCAATACGAGCCGGGTGAAACCGCCCGGCTGCAGGTGCGCATGCCGTTTCGCGAGGCCACCGCGCTGGTGGCGGTGGAGCGTGAAGGCGTGATGGATACACGAGTCGTGACCTTGCGCGGCGACGACCCGACCATCGAAGTGCCGATCCAGGCAGGCTGGGGGCCGAACGTCTATGTCAGCGTGCTGGCACTGCGTGGGCGGATCCGCGATGTGCCGTGGTATTCGCTGTTCACCTGGGGTTGGCGCGAGCCGATCAACTGGGTTCGCGCCTTCTGGTACGAAGGGCGGCGCTACCAGGCGCCGACCGCGATGGTCGATCTGGCCAAACCGTCGTTCAAGTTCGGCGTGGCGGCGCTGAAGATCGGCATTGCGGCGCACGAATTGCAGGTCAGCGTCAGCGCCGACAAGCCGCTCTACAAGGTGCGCGAAAAGGCCTTGGTGCGCGTCAAGGTCAGCCAGGGCGGCAAGCCGATGGCGGGGGCTCAGGTGGCCTTCGCCGCGGTCGACGAAGGCCTGCTCGCGCTGCGCGAGAACACGTCGTGGGATCTGCTCGGCTCGATGATCCACCAGCGCGATTGGGGTGTCGAGACCAGCACCGCGCAAAGCGAGATCATCGGCCGCCGTCACTACGGACGCAAGGCGGTCGCCGCCGGTGGCGGTGGCGGGCGTGGCGGTGTGCGCGAACTGTTCGATACGCTGTTGATCTGGCAGCCACGCGTGCTGCTCGATGGCAATGGCGAAGCCACCATCGAGGTACCGTTGAACGATTCGCTGACCAGCTTCCGGCTGGTTGCGATTGCCGACGCCGCACCACAGAAATTCGGCACCGGCAGTGCCAGCATCCGGGTCAGTCAGGATCTGCAGGCGCTGGCCGGGTTGCCGTTGCTGGTGCGTGATGGGGATCGCTTCAGCGCGATGCTGACCTTGCGCAACACGACCACCAAAGACATGAAGGTGCGCGCCACCTTGCAGGGCACGGCGCAGATCGGCGGCGCCAATCCGGCCTCGATGCCGATCGCCTTGCCGGCCCTCGAAGTGGCGCTGCCAGCCGGGGCGGCCAGTGCGGTCAGCTGGGCTGTCCAGGTGCCAGCGCAGGCGGTCAATCTGGCCTGGCAGGCCGAGGCCATCGAGCAAGGCGGCGGCCAGGCCGTCGATCGCCTGAAGCTGAACCAGCGGGTCGTCGCAGCGGTGCCGCTGCGGGTCACGCAAGCCAGTCTGCAGCGTATCGACGGGCCGTTCTCGATGCCGGTGCAGGCGCCCGCCGAGGCTCTGCCAGTCAGCGGCGTCAAGTCGGGCGGCATCGTTGCCGCGGTTCAGCCACGGCTGGGCGGTGCATTGCCCGGCATCCGGCGCTTCTTCGAAACCTATCCCTACAGTTGCCTCGAACAGGAATTTTCCAAGGCAGTCGGACTGGGTGACCGCGCCATGTGGGCCAGCCTGGCGAATCGCCTGCCGAGCTATCTCGACGGCGACGGTCTGGCGGCGTATTTCCCAGCACAGGCCGGCGACGCCGCGGCCGGCGACGACCGCCTGACCGCCTACCTGATCTCTGCCGCCGACGAAGCGGGTTTCGAGATCCCGCCGGCCAGCCGCCAGCGCATGTTGCAGGGCTTGCAGGCTTTCGTTACCGGGCGCATCGAGCGCCGACTGTGGGCGCCGGCGTTTGCCCGCACCCGCGACCTGGACGTGCGCAAACTGGCAGCGATCGAGGCCTTGTCGCGGCATGGCCTGGCGCTGCCGGCCATGCTCGGTTCGATCAACCTGGCGCCCAACACCTGGCCGACCGCGGCGGTGATCGACTGGCTGCGCATCCTGAAGCGCGTCGACGGCATTGCCGAGCGCGCGCAGCGCAATGCTGAAGCCCAGCAGATCCTGCGCAGCCGGCTGACATTTTCCGGAACCACGCTGAAGTTCAGCACCGAATCCACCGATGGCTGGTGGTGGTTGATGGACAGCGCCGATGCCAATGCCGCACGGCTGATTCTGGCCGTCGTCGACGAACCCGCCTGGAAGGACGACGTGCCCCGCATGGTTGTCGGCAGCCTCGGCCGGCAGCAGCGTGGGGCGTGGTCGACCACCACCGCCAACCTGTGGGGGGTGCTGGCGCTCGAGAAATTTGCAGCGCGTTTCGAAGCCACTCCGGTCAGCGGCCGCACCGAGTTCAGCATGGCCGGCATGGGCGGTGCCGCCGGCGCACCACCGTTGGTGTTCGACTGGTCGCAGAAGCCGACCGGTGGCGAAGTGCGGCTGCCCTGGCCAGCCGACGCGGGCCAGTTTCGCGCCGAGCACCGGGGCGACGGCAAACCCTGGCTGACCGTGCAGGCGCTGGCCGCGATCCCGCTGACTGCACCGTTCAACGCCGGCTACGGCGTGACGCGCAGCATCCGCGCAATCGAGCGCAAGCAAGAGGGCCGCTGGTCGCGCGGCGACGTGATGCGGGTGCGCCTGGAAATCGATGCCGGCAGCGACATGAGCTGGGTCGTTGTCAGCGATCCGGTGCCCGCCGGCGCGACGGTGCTCGGTTCCGGTCTAGGCCGCGACAGCGCGATCGCCAGCCGCGATGAGCGACGCGAAGGCTCGGCGTGGCTGGCCTTCGAAGAGCGCAGCCTGGAAGCGTTTCGCGCTTATCACGCCTTCTTGCCGCGCGGCAAACACGTGATCGAATATTCGCTGAGGTTGAACAACCCGGGTACGTTCCAGCTGCCACCGACGCGTGTCGAGGCGATGTATGCGCCGGACACCTATGGCGAAACGCCGAACGTCGTGATCGAGGTCGGTCCGTGATGAGGGCGCTGCTGCGCGCATGCGCATGCGCCTGCGCAGCGTGGCTGGCAGCCGCTGCAGCGCCGGCACTGGCCTTGCCGAGCTTCGCCGAGGTGAGGGCGGCGCATCAGCCATCGGATGTGCGCATCCTCGACCGCTTTGGCGAGCCGGTACAGACACTGCGCGTCGACAACACGGTGCGCCGGCTGGCCTGGGTTCCGTTGGAAGCGATGTCGCCCGCGTTGCTGCACGCCATTGTGCTGAGCGAGGATCGGCGCTTCTACGAACACAGCGGCGTCGATTGGTCGGCGATTGCGCGCAGTGCCTGGGCCAATGTGTGGAACAAGCGCACCAGCGGTGCGTCGACCTTGACGATGCAACTGGCTGGCCTGATCGATGCCGATCTGGCAC
>JBDTQC010000457.1:0-3328 GCA_039932405.1 Ideonella sp. | reverse complement strand
GGTACTGGGTGACCTCCATGTCCCCCGGGCCGGGTTACCCCTCAAGCGTTGCGAGTCGACCCGATCCGGCCCTCCTCCTTTACTTGCGGTCACCCAGCACCCCACCACCCCGAGCCTGCCATCACTGTGGTTCGGTTGGGCCTTCGACATACCTCGCGGTGGCGAGAGCGCTGTGGCTGTTGAATCTGCGTGCACGAAACAGTGGCTCCCGGCAGCCTCCGTTCGCGCCGACCGATGCACATTGACAGCAGTCAACGAACCACAGGAGCGAGGCGAAAGCGCAGCTTCGCCCGCGTTGATCGCTCCAGCCGCCGAGGGTCGTGCGAAGCATCCTGGGAGCAACTGAGATGAACAACAGCTTGTGCGAGATGTTCGGCATCGATGCGCCAATATTCGCGTTTTCGCATTGCCGTGACGTGGTGGTCGAGGTATCGAAGGCGGGCGGAATGGGCGTGTTCGGCATGGCCCGTGCGCATGCTGATCGCCTCGAGGAAGACCTGCGCTGGATCGATGCCCATATCGGCGGACGGCCGTATGGCGTGGACATCCTGATGCCATCACGCTACGAGGATGTGGGCCACCACGATTTGTCGGCGCTGCCGCAGGAGCATGTCGAATTCGTGCAGAGGCTGCTCGACGAAGCCGGCATCCCGCGCTTACCCACCGAGCAGGCCGACGCGGCCGCCGCCGAGTTGCTGAAGGGCCTGAACCTGACGCCACGCGAAAACCTCGCCATGCTGGAGACCTGCCTGAGGCATCCGATCAGTCTGATCGTCAATGCACTCGGCAGCCCGCCCCGTGAGCTGGTCGAGCGTGCGCATGCACAAGGCATTCGCGTCGGCGCACTGGCCGGCAAGGTGGAGCACGCGCTGAAGCATCGTGACGTCGGCTGCGACCTCATCATCGCTGTCGGTACCGAAGCGGCCGGTCACACCGGCAACATCGCATCGATGGTGCTGTGGCCGCGTGTCGTCGACGCGGTGGCACCGATCCCGGTGCTGGGCGGCGGTGGCGTGGGGCGCGGCCGCCAGCTGGCCGCTGCGCTGGCCCTGGGCTGCGAAGGCGTGTGGTGCGGGTCAATCTGGCTGAAGACGGTTCAGAGCGAGCTGACGCCCGACATTCGCGCCAAGCTGTTGCGCGCCGGTTGCGACGATGCGGTGCTGACGAAAAGCGTCACCGGCAAGCAGTGCCGGACCCTGCGCAATGCATTCACCGATGCCTGGAGCGCACCGGATGCACCGGCCACGCTGCCGTCGCCATTGCAGGGCATGTTGTGGTGGGCGCATGGTCGCACGAGAGTCGAGCGAGCGCACGCCGAGGCGTTTCTGACCTATCCGGTGGGCCAGCTGGTGGGCGACATGAACGAGGAAACCTCGGTTCGCGAGCTGGTCCACGACATGTTGCTGGAACTGGTCGATACCAAGGCGCGGCTGGATGCGATGCTGGACTGACGTGCCCGGCTTTTGCAGTCGATGAGCGCAAGCGGCTTGCGTGCGATCCAGCTTCAGCCGCGCCAAAGATCGAAACCCGCGCGCAACGCGCCCAGCGTCGAAATCACGATCAACAGCGTCAGTACATGACGGCGATAGCCCGATGGATCAGCGTTGGCGAATGAATGTTTGCCGATCCAGATGCCGCCCAGCATCGTCGGCGCAAGCAGCAGCGCCCAGCGCAAGGTGTCGCCACTGATCAGGCCGCTGCCGCGACCATTCGGAACCAGACCTGCACAGAGCAGTGCGTAAGCGCCGGCGTACAGCAGAAAGCTGACCATGGTCGCTCGCAGCGCGGCCGCGGGAACGCGGGCAGCGGCCATCAGCATCGCTGCCGCGACGCCACCGCTGGCGGTGACGCCGTTCAGCAGGCCTGACGCGATACCTGCGCCGGCCCGCAAGGCCGTTGTGGGCGCAAACTGGCGGGTGCTGGCATTGCGCAGAGCCAGCGCGGTCAGCAAGAGCGCGCCACTGACGAGCAATCGCAGCAAGGTCTGAGGCAGCCAGGCCAGCATCGCGATGCCGATCGGGATGAAAATCAGGTTGCCGATCAGCAGCCATTTCAGCCAACTGCGATCGGCGTCGCGCCAGGCGCTGCGCCACATGCTGACACTCGCCACGACCTCGAGCGCCAGCACCGCCGGAACAATGGTTGCCGGCGCAACGAATACCGAAAGACCGGCGACCGTCAGCGCCGAATAGCCGAATCCGGCAAAGCCGCGAACCGCACCAGCACCCAACGAGACCAGCAGCCCGGCAAGCAATGTCGGCAACGGCCACGACAGGAGCGTCATCGTGGAAGGGGAGCCGGCGGGTTGCCGCAGCTCAAAACTGGCTGTGCCACGCTTCGCTCAATCCATCTTGATGTTCGCATCCTTCACCAGTCGGGCCCATTTGATCATTTCCACCTGCACGACCTTGCCCAGCGATTCGGGTGTACCTCCCACCGCTTCACTGCCCTGTCCAAGCAGCTTTTCGCGAACGTCGGGGTCCGCAACGACCACGTTGAGTGCCTTGTTGAGCCGCTCGATGACCGCTTTCGGCGTCTTTGCAGGCACGAACATCGCGTACCAGGAGTCGACCTCGAAGTCGGCGATGCCCTGCTCCTGGATCGTCGGCACATCCGGGAACGCCGCGCTGCGCTTGACCGTGGACACGCCCAGGGCGCGCAGCTTGCCTGCCTTGACGAACCCAGCCGCCGCCGGAATCGAAACCCACAACATCGGTACGTGACCGCCGAGCACGTCGTTGATGGCCGGGCCACCGCCCTTGTAAGGCACGTGGGTGATCTTTACGCCGGCGCGCAGGTTCAGCAGTTCGCCTGCTAGGTGGCTCGGCGAGCCCGCGCCGACCGAAGCGAATTGCAGCTGATCCGGCTTGCTCTTGGCCAGTGCGATCAATTCGCCGACATTCTTGGCCGGAAAGTTCGGCAGCACGACGAGGATCTGCGGCAGCGATGCCACCATGCCCACCGGTTCGAAGTCTTTTTGGGTGTCGAACGACAGCTTCGGGAAAATCACCGGGTTGATGGTGTGCGAGCTCAGCGTGAACAGCACTGAGTAGCCGTCGTGCGCGCTCTTGGCCGCGACTTCGGTGCCCAGCGATCCGCCTGCGCCGCCGCGATTCTCGATGAGGATGGGTTGGCCGAGCACCTCCTGGAACTTGCCCTGGACGATGCGTGCGATCACGTCGGTGCCACCGCCGGGCGGGTAGGGCACGATGAATCGGACTGGCTTGTCCGGATAGGAAGACTGTGCCTGCGCGAGGATCGGCGCTGCCGCAAAAGCCGACGCAAGCGCCAGCAACATGGCGCGGCGGGCCGCGGTGGTGAAGTTCAT
>JBDTQC010000456.1:0-3331 GCA_039932405.1 Ideonella sp. | reverse complement strand
CAGGAAAGCCGCGACGTGAAGGCGATCCGCGAAGGCTCGACGAAGCGCGTACTGGGCATGCTGGAGTCGCTGGCCGACAGCGAGGACGAAGCCGAGCGCGCCAAATACGCTGCGTTCTGGAAAGATTTCGGCAGCGTGCTGAAAGAGGGCGTCGGCGAAGACTTCCCCAATCAGGAGCGTCTGGTCAAACTGTTCCGCTTTGCGTCGACCCACGCCGACGAAGGCGTATCGCTGGCCGACTATGTCAAGCGAATGAAGGAAGGTCAGGAGGCGATCTATGTCGTCACGGCCGACAGCCTGGCTGCCGCGAAGAACAGTCCGCAACTCGAGATCTTCCGCAAGAAGGGCATCGAGGTGTTGTTGCTGATCGATCGCGTCGACGAGTGGATGCTCAGCCACCTGTACGAGTTCGACGGCAAACCGCTGCAAAGCGTGGCCAAGGGGGCAGTCGACCTCGGGAAGCTGCAGGACGAGGACGAAAAGAAACATGCCGAAGAGGCGGCGAGCGCCTTCAAGCCGGTGCTCGACCGTTTGAAGGAGGCGCTGAAGGATCGCGCCAAGGACGTGCGCGTGACGACCCGGCTGGTCGATTCACCGGCCTGTCTGGTGGTCGAGGAGGGCGACATGAGCGGCCATCTGGCGCGCATGTTGAAGCAAGCCGGCCAATCGGCGCCCAAATCGCAGCCGATTCTTGAAGTCAATGCCGAACACCCGTTGGTCAAGCGGCTAGAAGGCAGCGACCATTTCGACGACCTCGCCAACATCCTGTTCGACCAGGCGATGCTGGCCGAAGGCGGGCAGCTGGAGGATCCGGCGGCGTACGTCAAGCGGGTCAATGCACTGTTGTTGGCCTGAGCCGCTTCGGGGGCTGGGGAATTTTGCTTCAGCCGCTCCGCGCGTGGGTCATGATTTCTGCCTGCTCGCGCAGTTCGATCGTTCGCTGAGCCCAGTAGCTCGACTGCTCGAACCACGGAAAGCCGGCCTTGAAAGCCGGGTCGGTCCAGCGCTTGGCGAGCCAGGCGCTGTGATGGACCATGCGCAGACTGCGCAGCGGTTCGATCAGCGCCAGTTCGCGGTCGTCGAAATCCATGAACTGCTCGTAACCTGAGAGCATCGCGTTCAGCTCGCGTCGCGCGACGCCTGCGTCGCCTGAAAGGAGCATCCACAGGTCCTGGATCGCCGGGCCAGTCAGGCAATCGTCCAGGTCGACGAAATGCGGCCCGGCTTCGGTCCAGAGGATATTGCCGGCATGGCAGTCGCCGTGCAGGCGCAGGGTGGTCATTGGCGCGACGCGGTCAAATGCCTGCTGCGCCAGGTCGAGTACCTGATCGACAACCGCCAACCAGGCGGGCAATGCGTCGGGCGGCACCATCCCCGAGCCGGCCAGCCAATCGCGCGGCGCGCGCCCGATCTCGGCAACACTCAGCGTCAGGCGCTCGGTAAACCTCCGCCGGGCGCCGACCCGGTGCATGCGGCCGAGCAGGCGTCCGATCCATTCCAGGTTCGCGCTCGATTCGAGTTCAGGCGCGCGCCCGGCGCGGCGTTCCACGATGGCGAACCGATACGGCCCCCCGCCAGTCGACACCTCGGCCAGCGTGCTGCCAGCGGCGGCCATTGCCCCGTCGGTGCAGAGTCGGCCAATCAGCGGAGCATCCGGCTGCAGTTGCAGCGTCCACGGTGCCACCACGGGACACTCGTCGGCCATCAGATCGGCGGCCAGCGCATGTTCCTCCAGGATCTGCGCATCGCTCCAGCGGCCGGGGCGATAGAACTTTGCCACAACCACGCGTCCGTCCTCCAGAAAAACCTGAAAGACACGGTTCTCGTAGGAATTGAGCTGGATCAGCCGGCCGTCGCCCCGCAGCCCGACACAGTCGAGGGCGTCGAGAACGGTATCGGGTGTCAGGCCAGTGAAGGGCGGCACGGCGATGGCGGATAGCCGCACGGGCGCCGAAGTGTTGGCTGAATCGGATTGGTTCACGGCGAATCGTAACGCGGGGCTTGCGCTGCAATGCGAGAGCGCTGGGTCGCTCTGCCTACTGGCCGTCTGCCGGGTCCTTGCCAACGAATGGGACGCCGACTTCCGCCAGCGCTCCGAGCGCGTCGTGGATGCGCTTGGCGCCAAGCTTCCACTGGTAATCGAATTCAGCTGCCTGTTGCCCGACCACCTCGTCGAAGCGACTCGAAACGGTCTCTTGTGGCAGCTTGAGCCACGCTTCGGTCTCCGATCCGTCGCGGATCACTTCCGCGCCGGCCTTGCGGGCGATCCTCAGCATCGCAGTGTTTTCGCTCAGCGCATGGATGAACAGGGTGTCGAAGCCGCGGTTGCGAGCATGCAGAATGGCATTGTCGAACAGCCGCGCACCGAACTGCCTGCGCCTGGCTTTGGGCAATACCGACACGCCGAATTCGGCCATCGACGGCTTGTCATCGGCAACTGGCCGTGGTGCATAGGCCAGATGTGCCAGCGCCAGCAATTCGAGCTTGCGGTTGAAGATTCCGAACAATTCGTCGCGGTCGAAATCGAGCGCCTCGACATATCTTGCGATCTGCTCGTCAGTAGCCGGATAGCCAAAGCGCAGGTAGCGGTCGCGCTCATCCAGCGCATGCAGATGTTGCAGGATACGAGGGCGATGCCGGCGGGTCATCGAACGAACCGGCACCCAGGGCGCGCTTCCCTTCCCCTCTGGAGGCGGCTTCACGCGGCTTGGTGCGGCTTCGGGTTGCAGGTGAATTCCTGCCGCGAAGGTTTCGCTGTCGGCTTGCTTGGGCCGGGAGATCTCTTGCTGATCGAGATTGGACATGTTGCTCCTTGTCTCGGGTAAACCCCAGTATCACTGAATCTGCGGTTGTTGGCTCGCCGAAACAGTGGGCAGAATAGGTTTGGTTCTCCAACATGGTCCATTTCTGGACGATCGAAGGCTGCCGTGATACGATCGCAGGCTTTCCTGAATTCAGCTCCAACAGGGAATCGGCGCCCCGTGCGCCGAATAGAAGTCTGGTCACCCGAATTCTTTGTCGTCGATTGTCCGGCTGCATGGGATTTGCGCCCAAGACCCGAGAGGCCGCCAGTTTTCTGCAGAAGCGGTTCCGAGGGTTGATCGATGGGTTGCTTGGGGTGATCGGTACGGCGGAGCATTTACCTCGGATACACACTCAAATGAAAACCTTCAGCGCCAAACCGGCCGAAGTGGTGCATGAGTGGTTTGTGATCGACGCGACCGACAAGGTTCTCGGAAGGGTGGCCAGTGAAGTCGCCCTCCGTTTGCGCGGAAAACACAAAGCCATCTACACGCCTCACGTCGATACCGGCGATTTCATCGTCATCGTC
>JBDTQC010000455.1:0-3352 GCA_039932405.1 Ideonella sp. | reverse complement strand
ACACGACCATAGCGTTTGGCAATCTGAACCAGCGCAGCACCAAGACGCGCCGGCTGGCCAACGATGACCGCGTCGACCACTTCGTTGGCCGCGCTGGCCACGTTGCGCAAGACATCGGCGTCGTCCTCGAGTGCGCGCACCGGTCGGTCGACCGCCGAACGGCGCATCATGCCCTCGACCTCGTCGCCAAGACCCCAATGCCTGGCAACGGCCGCACCGACAGCCTCGATGTTCACGCCCAGCACCGCGAGCGATGCCATCGATTCCGACAGGCCGGGCATGTCAGTGCGAACAGCGTTCGACTCGGTCGGCAAGGCCGCAACCGACGGCGCGCTGCGCATCAGCATCTTGATCTGCTGCGCTTCCTCGGGAAAGTGATAGGCGATCAGCAACCGCCCGAGGTTCTGCCACATCACCACCAGGTAGACAACTTCAGGGTCGTAGCCGGCAGGCCGCAGCGCCTGCGCCAGACGACCGGCGAGCCTGACTTCACCCATCAGGCGCTGCAGGTGCTCAGCGGCGGCGGGGTTCAACGGCCCCGGCCAGGCGCGCAAGGAATTGCCGGCGCGGCGAATGCCATCCATGCCGAGCAAGGCAAGCGCGCGCCGCACCGTGATCACCGCAGGGGCGCCGTCGGTGAGCGGAGCCTGCTGCATGCTCGAATTGACCACCCGCAACAGCTCGAAACTGAGCGCCATGTCCTGCAGCACCTGTTGAGCAAGTTCATCGTTGCGCTGGGCATCCGACTTGGTCAGACTCGCGATGCGTTGACCGAGGCCCGGCAAAGCCGGCAGATGGCCGACCGCACGCAGCCGATCGATCAGCAAGGTCAGCGGACCGCCGTTCTCGTTGCCTTCGACTTCGAGCCAACCGTTGAGCGCACGCAACAGCGTGCGGGCATTGAGGTAGCGCTGGCGCTCCTGCGCCGCCGTGGCACGATTGACAATTGCCCGCAACGCCTCGGGTACCGGCCTAGCAGTGCTCCAGGGCAGCCGCACGATATCCCGGCCATGCGGCGGCAACCGATCGATCACCGTCGACACATCGTCCTTGTCCAGCGGACTGTGCCCCGAAAACAGGCGGTAGGCGATCAACCCCATCGCTAACACGTCGCGCTCGGCGCGGCTGCGCTGCTGCCGCAAGTCATTGCCATCGACGGCGGGTCTGACCTCAGTTGCCTGGGGTGGCGGCTCGCGGCCGACTGCAAAGCCGCACAACCGGACCGTCCCCTGTTCACTGAACAAAAGGCTGTGAAACTGCAGGTCACCGTGGGCCGCTCCGGCATCGTGCGCGAACGCCAGGCCCTCGAGTGCCTTGCAGACCCAGCGCACCATCTCGGCCATCGGTACCGCGGGATGCAACGCCAGCCATTCGCCGAGCGTGACACCGTAAGCTCGGTCAACCGCCATATACGGCCAGTGATCCTGGACGCTGATTTCAATCGGAGCGGCCAGGTTGGGATGGTTCAGCCGCGCCGCGAGGCCCACTTCTCGCTTCCAGAAGTCAAGGGCGGAGTCGTCGGGTTGCACGCGCGGCAATGTCAGCGTCACATCCTGGCTGGTGCGAGGGTCGTGCGCCAGCCACACCATCGATCGTTCACTCTTGGCGATCAATTGACGCAGCGCGTAACGGCCGAATGCCCGCACCGCTGCCTTTTCTGGCGGCGGCGCCGGACCGGCCGGCGGTGCGGCCGACGAATACGGAGGGCTCATCCCCCCATTTGAACCCCTTCCGGCACCGCTGAAGCCGCCAAAAGATCAGCATTTGGCAGCCAGATCGAGGGACGCACTTTCTGCAACGACAGCGCTGTCATCGCAGGGGCCCCGTCGATACACGAGGGAATATGTCAGAATTCTTGTCATCGCAGGGCCCAACCGGGTTACCGCATTGCCGAAGGGCTTCCATGAGTGATCTGATCAAACATACGACCGACGCGTCGTTCGACGCCGATGTGCTGCAAGCTGGCAAACCGGTGCTTGTCGACTATTGGGCTGAATGGTGCGGGCCATGCAAGATGATTGCCCCAATCCTCGACGAGGTTTCGAAGACCTACGACGGGCGCCTGCAAATTGCCAAGATGAATGTCGACGAGAACCGCGACATCCCGGCCAAGTTCGGCATCCGCGGCATTCCCACCTTGATGCTGTTCAAGGACGGCCAGTTGGCCGCCACCAAGGTTGGCGCCCTTTCCAAAGCTCAACTGACCGCCTTCCTCGACGGTAATCTATAATCTGCCCAATTGGTTGAAGACTAGGCCCTTCCGGCTGGTTTTCACCTGGACAGGTTCTGCCTCCACGCCCGCTGATCGCGCTTGCGACCCGCAGTCCGATCAGCCCGGCGTGGATCCGGCCCCATACCCCTGATTTGCTGATTCCCGCCCTGGGCGGCCTTTCGACCTGCGCCTAATCGCATCGCCGAATCGGTACGTTTGTGGCACGTTCGACCTGACTGCCGATCGACGCAGTCCCTTCCACCCCCAAGCTCCAAAACCCATGCATCTGTCAGAACTCAAAGCGCTTCACGTGTCCGCGCTCATCACCATGGGCGAAGCCCTGGAGATCGACAACGTTGCGCGCCTGCGAAAACAGGAGTTGATGTTCGCCATCATGAAGAAGCGCGCCAAGGCTGGCGAGCAAGTCTTCGGCGACGGCGTGCTGGAGGTGCTGCCCGACGGTTTCGGCTTCCTGCGCTCGATCGAGGCCAGCTACATGGCGTCGACCGACGACATCTACCTGAGCCCGAGCCAGATCCGCCGCTTCAACCTGCACACCGGCGACATGGTCGAAGGCGAAGTGCGGGTGCCGAAGGACGGTGAGCGTTATTTCGCTCTGGTCAAGGTCGACCGGGTCAATGACCTGACGCCCGAGGAGAGCAAGCACAAGATCATGTTCGAGAACCTGACGCCCTTGTTCCCCAAGGAGCAGTTCAAGCTCGAGCGCGACATCAAGGGCGAAGAGAACATCACCAGCCGCATCATCGATCTGATTGCGCCGATCGGCAAAGGCCAACGCGCCTTGCTGGTGTCGCAGCCGAAGAGCGGCAAGACGATGATCATGCAGCACCTGGCGCATGCGATCGTTGCCAACCATCCGGAAGTGCACCTGATCGTGTTGCTGGTCGACGAGCGGCCGGAAGAAGTGACAGAAATGCAGCGCACGGTGCGCGGCGAAGTGATCAGCTCGACCTTCGACGAGCCGGCCGCCCGCCACGTGCAGGTCGCCGAGATGGTGATCGAGCGTGCCAAGCGGTTGGTCGAACTGAAAAAACACGTGGTGATTTTGCTCGACTCGATCACCCGGCTGGCACGCGCCTACAACAACGTGTTGCCGTCGTCGGGCAAGGTTCTGACCGG
>JBDTQC010000454.1:0-3362 GCA_039932405.1 Ideonella sp. | reverse complement strand
TATGGACGGCCCGGTCGAGATTGCGCTGGGCAATGGCAAGGTCTGGCGACCAACCGACATGGGTGGGCCCAGCGGCGCGCCCATGAGCCTGCGCGAGGGCCTGGAACAGTCCAAGAATACCGTCACGGCGCAGGTCATGCAGGATGTCGGGCCGCAGGCGGTGGTGCGCTTCGCGAGGGCGGCGGGCGTGCGGGCTGCGCCGCTCGATCCGGTGCCGTCGTTGGCGCTCGGCACCAGTCCGGTGAGTTTGCTGGAGATGGCAACCGCTTATTCGACGCTGGCTTCGCTCGGCCAATACCGCGCGCCGCAAATGCTGACCCACATCACCGATCGCGATGGGCAGGTGCTGGCGCGCTTCGACGACGAGAAGCCGCCGGAATTCAGCATCGATCGAGACGTTGCCGAAAAGCTGGTAGACGTGATGCGCGGCGTGGTGACACGTGGCACCGGCGCAGCCTTGAAGCGCGAGTTCGGAGTCAAGGGCGATCTGGCCGGCAAGACCGGTACCACGCAGAACAACACCGACGGCTGGTTCATTGCCATCAACCCGGGCCTGGTGGCGGGTGCCTGGGTCGGCTTCAACGATCAGCGTGTCACGATTCGCAGCAGCTACTGGGGCCAGGGGGCTCACAACGCGCTGCGCATCGTGGGCGATTTCATGCGCCAGGGCCAGCGCGGCAAACTGATCGACCTCGGCAACAACTTCCCGGTCGTGGTCAGACCGCAGCCCGAATCCGCGCCTGAACCTGTGGCGACCACGCCCGAGCCGAACGAGTGGGATGATCAGGCGCGCAACCCGAGCCCGGAAAACGGGCCGGGCCTGCCGATGCTGCCGATGTCGAGCACCGAAACCTGGCGATCCAATCCGCATCAGTGATCTGGCCGCCGGCAGCCCGCCCCATCATTTGCTCCAGGTATCGCGCAGTCCGGTGATCTTGTTGAAGACCGGCTTGCCGGCCAGGTGGTCGAGCCGGTCGGCAACGAAATAACCGTGGCGCTCGAACTGCAGTTTGTCATCCGCCCGGACCGATGCCAGCGAGGGCTCCAGATAGCCCGTCACGACACGTTTGCTCGCCGGGTTCAGTGCGGCCAGAAAATCTCTGCCACCAGCGTCGGGCTGCTCCTGCGTGAACAGCCGGTCATACAGGCGCAACTCGGCTGGCAGTGCGTCGTGTACCCCGACCCAGGTGATCGTGCCCTTGACCTTCACCGCGTTGGCTCCCGGTGTGCCACTGCGGGTGTCGGGAACGATGTTGGCCAAGACCGCGGTGATGCTTCCGTCGGATGATTTTTCACAGCCCGTGCATTCGACGACAACGCCATATTTGAGCCGGACTTTGTTGCCGGGGAACAAGCGGAAGAAACCCTTCGCGGGGACTTCCGCGAAATCATCGCGCTCGATCCAGACTTCCGGCCCCAGCGAAAATTGACGGCTGCCGAGTTCGGGATGCTGCGGATGGGCCGGTGCGGTGCAGGGCTCGGCGCCGGCATCGCCGAAGATCGCTTGCCAGTTCTGCAACTTCAGCTTGACCGGGTCGAGTACAGCCATGGCGCGCGTCGCCTTGCCCTCCAGATCTTCACGCAGTGCGATGTCCAGGCTGGCGTAGTCGGTCCAGCCGCCGGCCTTGCTGGTGCCGGCGCGTTCACACATCATGCGAATCGATTCGGGCGTATAGCCGCGCCGACGCAGGCCGACCAAGGTGGGCATGCGCGGATCATCCCAGCCGTCGACGATGCCGTCCTCGACCAGCTGGCGCAGCTTGCGCTTGCTGGTGATCACGTACGTCACGTTGAGGCGCGCAAATTCGTACTGGTGGGGCCGTGGCTGGGCCAGCAGGCCGAGTCTGCAGAGGTTGTCGAGCAGCCAGTCGTAGAACGGGCGCTGGTCTTCGAACTCGAGCGTGCAGATGCTGTGGCTGATGTGTTCGAGCGCATCCTCGATCGGATGCGCGAAGGTGTACATCGGATAGATGCACCAGCGCGTGCCGGTGTTGTGGTGTTCGGCGTGTTTGATCCGGTAGATCGCCGGGTCGCGCAGGTTGATGTTCGGGCTGGCCATGTCGATCCGGGCCCGCAGCACCATCGCGCCGTCGGCGTGGCGGCCGTCGCGCATTTCGCGCAGGCGGGCCAGGTTTTCGGCCGGGCTGCGGTTGCGGAACGGGCTGTCGGTGCCGGGCGTATTGAAGTCGCCGCGGGCTGCGCGCATCTGTTCGGCCGTCTGTTCGTCGACATAGGCCAGGCCGGCTTCGACCATCGCCTCGGCGGCTCGGTACATGAAATCGAAATAGTCGCTGGCGTAATAGAGGTGGCTGGTCGGCTGGCCGGCGTGGCTGGCTTCCCAACCGAAGCCCAGCCATTTCACCGAGTCGATGATGCTGTCGACATACTCCTGCTCCTCCTTCTCGGGATTGGTATCGTCGAAGCGCAGGTGGCATACGCCGCCGTAATCGGCCGCCAGGCCAAAATTCAGCGTGATGCTCTTGGCGTGGCCGATGTGCAGGTAACCATTCGGTTCAGGCGGAAAACGGGTCCGGATGCGGGCCGCATCGGGTGCGCCGGCCGCATGGTGGGCGGCGTCGCCCGGGGTGCCGGCGAACGGCCGTCCGGCGTAGCGACCCTGTGCCAGGTCGCGCTCGATCACCTGGCGCAGGAAATTGCTCGGCTTGGTGTCTTCCGCTGGATTGGCAGGGGGAATCGGCGCATTCATGAAGGGAGGTTGGCGTTGGTGCCGTCGCGGACAGGGGTTGCGATTTTATCGGCCATCGGGTCGCCCTGACCGGTTGCGGGCGCTTGTGTGTCCGTCACACCTCTTTACGCTTGCTTGACCGTCGGCCGTCAACATCGAACGGTGCAGCGGCGTTGGACAGGAGCGTCCGCAACGGTGCGGACAAAGCAGGAGATATTTGATGACCATCGCTCGCAAACTGCTCGCCATTGCCGCGCTGGGTCTGGGTCTGGGCACGAGCCTGGCGCAGGCTGGCAATATCAGCTGGTCGATCGGCGTGAATCTGCCGCCAATCGGCACGGTGATCTCGAATGCGCCGGTGTATTACCCGTCCGCGCCCTATTCAACCTACTCGCCCTACTACGAGCCGGCCGTGGTGTATCGGCCGGCGCCGGTCTATTACAGCCCGCCGCCGGTCGTGGTCTACCGGTCGGCACCGCGTTACGTCGGCCGCTCGGCATATGTGATCGATCGCCGCGGTCCTTCGTATCGCGGCTGGAGTCCGCGTGGTCATGACGGATACCCCGGCGGTCACGGCGGCCGGCGCGATCGCGATCGCGATTGCGGCGGCCGGGGACATTGAACGGGCACTTGGCGGCTGGTCCTGCCTGCCAGACTGTCGACTGGCCGGCCTGCG